>NZ_CFKYFN010000027.1:0-39126 GCF_985060555.1 Odoribacter sp.
AACAAGTTCGAACGATACGACATGGTCATCTGCGACGAGTTCGGATACGTTTCTTGTGACAAGGCGGGAGCGGAGATGTTGTTCAACCATCTGTCACTCCGAACTGACAAGAAAACAACCGTCATTACAACAAATCTCGCATTCAACAGATGGGACGAGATTATTGCAGACAAAGTACTCGTTACCGCAATGGTAGACAGGCTAACGCACAAGGCCATTCTACTGAACATGACGGGAAAATCATACTGAATAAAAGAAACACAAGATATGATAAATAAACAAATTTAACCAACTTTACAAAACCTATCGGGTGGTACACTTTTCAAATGCTACCCGGATCCCTTTTCAAGTGTTAGCTACACTTCTACCTGTTTTTCGTATTGAAAATTCCAATGCCATACAAAATTATTAATTTTATCGGTAATCACTCTGCTGCACAAGAAAAATAGCTATCAACAAACCACATTTGCAAATTCATTCTCAATTATTCTACTTATCTTTGCCTCAAAATCAATTTTTACTCATATGCTTTGGACTTCATCACAACAGACTATAATCGATCAATTTATACAAGAAATAAAAACCATCGGATGGCTTAAACAGGTCGGAGAACCTTCTGAAACATATTGGGTTGTCGACACGATTTGGGAAGCTTGTGATACTTATGGCCATCAAATGCTCGAAGTTTGGGGCCAGAATAGTGAGCTCATCGAACAAAAAGCGCTGCAACAGCTGAAAGACGAACAGATAGATGCCATATTCGAGGCAGTCAGCCTGGCTATCGGCAATGAAGTCTACGAAGCTTTATGCGACCTGGAGGATAAAATCGGGCAGGAAACCGGTGAAGACCAATCCGGGATCGAGGAAGAAATTTTAGATTTCATCAAACGCGATACCGCCTGGGCTTGTATCGAAAGGCTTCTTGGAGAAAAAGGTTTTTTCTCCCGTATCCTCGAAATCAACCAAACCGGACATTGGGCTTGCTCGTGGGTCGGAAAATTTCCAAAGGGAAATTTCATTATTATGTAACCCCGAACTTTCTTCCTTTTTTCCCGTTACAGTGGAAAAAACAATGATGAAAAATGTTGCTATTATCGGAGCCAGCGGTTATGTCGGTTCAGTACTCTTACAAGAAGCACTCGGAAGAAATCTTCACGTAAAAGCTATCGTACGCCACCCCGAAAAAATACCACTTCATGATAACCATCTCGAAGTGGTCAAAGGGGATGTCAGCCATCCGGCAGAAGTCAGAAAACTGGTAGAAGGAATGGATGCCGTGATCAGCTCCTACAATCCAGGATGGAAAAATCCGGATATTTATCAGGATACATTAAGCGGTTACCGCTCCATCCTTCAAGGAGTAAAGGAAGCAAAGATCAACCGCCTGCTGATCGTCGGTGGCGCCGGCCGTTTGTATATTGCACCCGGTCTGCGTCTGGTAGATAGTGGCGAAATCCCCGAACAACTTTTAAACGGCGTTAAAGGGCTAGCCGATGTATATACCCAACTATTACAGCCTGAAAAAGAATTGGATTGGGTATTTTTAAGTCCTTCTGCCAGTCTGGTCCCCGGCCAGCGCACCGGTATTTTCAGAATAGGCAAAGACGAACTTCTCACCGATGCCAAAGGAGAAAGCCACATTTCTACTGAAGATTTTGCCGTAGCTATGCTGAACGAGCTCGAACATCCTGGACACCATCGCGAAGGTTTCACGGTCGGTTATTAAAAGCTGGGAAAGAAGTTACAAAAGTTTCAGAGGCTCAGGAATAAATACTCAACCGCTGCAACCCTTGTAACTCATGCAACCGCTGTAACTGAAACGTTCCATTTCAGTCAGGGACTTTACCAACCTTATAAACCAGCTTTATCGTCCCGTCACTCACAGCAACATTCCTGCAGCTACTTCTTTCGCTTTCCCAGATGAACGAAGTTGTTCCAACAGAGTTACTCCGAATTGAATAGCAAATCCGGGACCTTTCCCGGTAATTACATTCCCATCGACGGCTACTCCATCTGCCACGACTTCGAAATCGGGTACATATTTTTCGAATCCAGGATAGCAGGTTACCCGGAGTTTTCTGTTTGTTTTCAAATGGCTCAATACCAAAGCAGGTGCGGCACAAATAGCTGCAACCATTCGTCCCTGATCGTAATGATGTTGCAGGATCGTCATCAATTTTTCACATTCGCTAAGGTTCTGGGCTCCCGGCATCCCTCCGGGGAAAATCAGGCATTCAGCCTCTTCCGGTCGGATTTGTTCCAATGACAAATCTGCACGGAGAGTAACCTGATGGGCGCTGGTTACTTCCTTGCCTCCCCCGACAGATACTGTCCGTACATCTACTCCTCCTCTACGAAGTACATCGACAACAGCAATAGCTTCCATTTCCTCGAAACCCGGAGCTAAAAAAAGATAGGATACATTCATAAGCTGATTATTTTATATATACTAATAGGCTTTTCAAATTTACAAAAAAATTACTTACCGACCATCTCAACCTATCCTCTTCTCACACACGTATAAATAAAAAAAGTCAATATGGAAAAACGTACTTTTGCGATGATCAAACCCGATGCTGTAGCTTGTCATTACACGGGACAGATCATTACCTTAATCGAGAAAGCCGGATTTCGGATCATTGCCCAAAAAATGCTTCGCCTTACAACCTCCGACACCAACAAATTTTATGCGGTACACAGTCAGCGTCCCTTTTTCAGGAACCTGTCCCTTTTTATGACCTCCGGTCCGGTGGTCGTGATGGTACTTGAAAAAGAAAATGCCATTGCTGAATTCAGGACCCTGATCGGAAACACAGATCCACAGACTGCCCCTATCGGCAGCATCCGGAAAACTTTCGGACAAAGTAAAACCCGGAATGCCATTCATGGCTCGGACAGCGACGAAAATGCCCTCAAAGAAATTCATTTTTTCTTCAGCGAAAGGGAAATTGTACCGGAACCTTACCGTCTTCCTATCCCTGAAGCAGAAATCGCCAGTTGAATAACAAGTAAAAAATAAGGCAGAGCCTTTTTCATCTCTGCCTTACTCCGCTTGCGGTCGTAGACCTTTTTCGATTTGTGGACTCCTCCGATCCGAACCGGACGTCCGTGTGTTTTGATCTCTTCTTCCCGGGATAGCTTTCGGTTCGCTTTCAGATAATCTTCCCGGTCGAACTGCATTTTCTTGCTCATCTTTATTCTCATTAGTTGAGGACAAAGATAGCAATTTTCATCGAATTTTTCTATACGGAAGAAGCAGTTCTCCTAGTCACAATTTAAACCTCCCGTTCAGGGATAAACCGACGAAACAAAGCTCCAGCTCTTTATTTCCTATAAAAGATCGCTCGCCAGGTCTGCCAGTTTGCTACGTTCTCCCTTTTCCAGATGTACATGGGCAAAAATATCCTGTCCCTGCATTTTATCGAACAAATGCGACAGTCCGTTCGACTTCTTATCCAGATAAGGTGAATCGATCTGATCGATATCTCCGGTAAATACCATTTTCGTACCTTCGCCTGCCCGGGTAATAATCGTTTTTACTTCATGGGGAGTAAGATTCTGAGCCTCATCGACAATAAAATAAACATCCGACAAACTCCGTCCCCGAATATAAGCCAAAGCAGAAATCATCAGTTTCTGTTCCTTCTGCATCTCTTCGATCAGGCGATTTTCAGCCCCATGGATATTAAACCGCCGCTTGATAAAACCCAGATTATCATATAAAGGCTGCATATACGGATCTACCTTTTCGTTGACATCACCGGGGAGAAAGCCCAGGTCTTTACTCGATAAAGCGACGATCGGACGGGCTAAATAAATAAATTCATACTGTTTATTCTGCTGTAAAGCCGAAGCCAGTGCCAATAAAGTTTTTCCGGTACCTGCCTTTCCACTGATCGCCACCAATTGTATGTTAGGATTCAATAAAGCATCTACCGCAAAAGCCTGCTCTGCATTTTTGGGATAAATACCGAACACATTCGGTTTTTCCACTTTCCGGATCACTCTTCTTACCGGATCATAACAAGCCAGAACCGAAGCATTCCCATTCTTCAAAACGTAATAATTATTGCCTTTGAGCTCTTGCTTCGGAAACACTTGTTCCACCTCTACCCCATTTGCATTTTCATAAATCCTGTTGATCACTTCTGTATCTATCCCTTCGATTTCCCGGACACTACGGTTGATTGCAAAATCCAGATCCTCCACCTGATCCGTTTTATAATCTTCGGCCTGCAATCCCAACGAACGGGCTTTCATCCTCAGATTCATATCTTTAGTCACCAGAATCACCTTTTGTCCCTTCATTTTTTCACTGATATACTCTGTTACAGCGAGTATACGGTGATCCGGAGTATCATCACTGAAGGAATCCTTCATTTTTTGAGAAAATTTCACTCCCGGCTGAATAAATAGTCTTCCCCGTCCTTTCCCTAAAGCTGCCCCTTTATCAAAAAAATCCTTTTCGGAAATTTTATCCAACTCACGGGCAAATTCACGGGCATGAAAATTGATCAGGTCATTCCCTTTCTTAAATTTATCCAGTTCTTCCAAAACTACTATGGGGATGACGATATCATTATTGGTAAAATTATAAATAGAACGGTAATCGTGCAGAATAACGTTCGTATCCAACACAAATGTCTTTTTTTCGTTTGCAGTCATTGTTGTATGAATTTAGAAATTTATGGTAAGATACGAATAAAAATACATAAATATCCTTTCAATCTGATTTTTTACGATTCCTTTTATCAGAATTCATCTTAATTAACTTTATATTCTTTTTCCTGCCTATTTTCTTTTTGAAAAAGAACCAATTTTTCCCATTGCAACTGTGACAACAAAAAACAGTAACAATCGATAAATTCTAATTTCATATGCGCAAAAAAGTTTGATCGATTGTTACTGTTTCATTCATTTTCTTTCCGTCAATGAATAAACCGGAACATCCGCTTCCACCGGATCTTGTCGAAAAATGATTTATCTTTATCCAAGGATAACCAAATAAAATAAGCTTTTCCGACTACGTGATCTTCCGGCACGAATCCCCAGTAGCGGGAATCTGCCGAACTATGCCGGTTATCTCCCATCATCCAGTAATAATTCATCTTAAAGGTATAACTATCCGCTACCTCACCGTTGATATAAATAACAGAATCTTTTACCTGTAAATCGTTTTCTTCGTAAGTACCGATGATCCTTGCATACAAAGGCAAGGTCTTCATATTCAACTCCACTTTATCTCCTTTTTTAGGCACATACAAAGGTCCGAAATTATCTACATTCCAAGGATAATTCAAGGTATCGAAAGGAAAAATATCCGGATTAGGGCTCACCTCTTTGGTTCGGTTAATTTCGACCACATTGGGGAATTTTTTCAATTTCTCCACCATTTCCAAGGTCAACGGGAAATAGTTCACTGTAGAAGGAATACCGATATCTTCCAGCGACAATCCGATATCCTGAAGTTTCATCCGATTCAAGGGGGTACCATTGGTTCTCACCTCATACCTGTACTGCAGGTTTTCAGGATTATCGGACATTTTTCCATTGACATACAACTGAGCGTCTTTCAACTCCAGAATATCCCCGGGCATTCCGACGCCCCGTTTGATATAATTCTCCCGCTTATCGACAGGGCGGGTAGTGATCTCAAATCGTTCCCACATTTTTTCTCTCACCAGCTTCTCGGCCTGTTCCCGGGATAATCCGGGATCCTGTGCCTGAAAAATCCGGGCATTCGTACGAATCTGGCTATAATAATCGGGATTTTCAGATCCTACGATCAAGGTATCTCCGGCCGGAAAATTAAATACGATAATATCGTTTCGTTTGATTTCAGTCGTCCCCGCAATCCGTTTGTAGGGCCATTGAATGGCTTCCGAATAAGCTTTTGTCTTTTGGGTAAAAGGCAGCGTATGGTGTGTGAAAGGAACGGCTAAAGGGGTATTAGGCAACTTAGGTCCGTAGGCTACTTTGCTGACAAACAGGTAATCACCCACCAACATACTCTTCTCCATAGAGGAAGTCGGAATCGTATAGGCTTCAAAAAAGAACATACGGATCAAGGTAGCTGCCACGACCGCAAAAATCAAAGCATCGATCCATTCAACCGTTTTGGTTTGTTTCTCTACGCCTTTCTTTTTCCAAAACGCCCAATGTACTTTCTTTGTGATGTAGATATCGAAAATCACCGGCACCAGGATCAACAACCACCAGCTCCCAACCCAATAAGCCCACAACAGGTAGATAATCAGGACAAGGCTGAATTTAAACCATTTATTCGTCAAAATATTTTTCATATGATAATTATTTTCCCCATTAAAATTTCAACATATCTTCCATTCCCAACACACCGTTTTTCCCTTTCAGAAATTCAGCAGCCAGCACAGCTCCCCGGGCAAAACCTTCACGTGATACAGCCGAATGCCGGATTTCTATTTCGTCGACCTCCGATTTATAAGTTACAGCATGAATCCCGGGCACTTCACCGATACGCCTGGCCGTTACAGGCAATACATCTGCCGGCATTTGTCTCCCTTCGTTCAATTGCCAGGAACGATAACCGTCGTGGTTACCTAAAATTCCTTCGGCGATTGTAATCGCTGTACCGCTAGGGGCATCCAGTTTATGTATATGATGCGTTTCTTCGATAAATACCTTATAGTCGTTAAATCCGTTCATCATCTTAGCCAGGTATTTATTGAGCTGAAAGAAAATATTCACCCCGATACTGAAATTCGAGGCATAGAAAAATCCACCTTGTTGTTCCCGGCAACAAGCCACCACCTCATCCCATCTTTCCAGCCAACCGGTTGTCCCGGAAACCACCGGAACGCCGTTATCGAAACACCATTTATAATTTTCAACGGCAACAGCAGGCATCGTAAATTCAATAGCGACGTCAGCCTGCTTCAGTTGTTCATCCGTACAAGCCGCCCGGTTATTCTCGTCTACTATCAATACAATCTCATGTCCGCGTTCTATGGCAATCCGTTCGATCATTTTTCCCATCTTACCATATCCCAACAAAGCTATACGCATATATTTGTTTCTAAAATTTATAAACCCCATGATAAAGCAAAAAGACTTTATAGGGTCAAAGTTAACATTTATTTTTCAAGTAAGTTACAGTTGTCTTATAAAATCTATAAACAGAAAAAGGCTGCTTCACAGCAGCCTTCCCTCAGGATATTCGTTTATCATTACTTCGCAAATTCTTTTGCTTTTGCAACTACAGCTTTGAAAGCTTCCGGATGATTCATAGCCAGGTCGGCCAGAACTTTACGGTTCATGTCTACATCAGCTTTATGAATCAGACCCATAAATTTAGAATAAGACAGGCCTTCCAGACGGACAGCTGCATTAATTCTCTGAATCCACAATGCTCTAAATTCTGATTTCTTTTTACGTCTGTCACGGAACGCATATGTCAAACCTTTTTCATATGTGTTTTTGGCAACCGTCCAAACATTTTTTCTGGCACCAAAGTTTCCTTTGGTTTGTTTTAAAACCTTTTTTCTACGTGCTCTTGCAGCAACGGCATTTTTAGCTCTTGGCATAATTTTCTTTTTTTCGAATGTCAGCGTTCACTCTATGGAGAAACTTACGGCATAACATTCCGGTTAATAAAATAATTTCTTAGTAATTCTTACATAACAAGCATCTTCCGTACAGCTTTCAGGTTATGTCCGTCAACTGTAGTAACATGCGTAAGATTACGTTTCTGTTTTGTTGTTTTCTTCGTCAAAATATGACTTTTGAAAGCATGTTTTCTTTTAATCTTCCCCGTAGCGGTAAGAGTAAATCTCTTCTTCGCGCTACTCACTGTCTTCATCTTTGGCATCTTCTCGTAATTTAATTGTGTTTCAGAAAAATATAACTATCCGGCTTTCACCGCTATCCTGAGCATTATTTCTTCGGAGCCAACACCACGATCATCTTCTTTCCTTCCAGTTTCGGAGCAGCTTCCACTTTTCCGTATTCTTCCAGTTCAGCGATGAAACGTGACAACAAATCGGCCCCCTGGTCTTTAAACAAAATCGAACGTCCCTTAAAGAATACATAGGCCCTCACCTTCGCACCTTCCTGCAAAAATTCCTTCGCATGTTTCAATTTAAAATTGAAATCATGATCATCGGTCTGGGGTCCGAAACGAATCTCCTTAACGACGACCTTCACGCTTTTCGCTTTGATTTCCTTCTGTTTTTTCTTCAGTTGGTACAGGAATTTACTGTAATCAATAATCCGGCACACCGGTGGCTCGGCGTTCGGAGAGATCTCCACCAAATCCATACCGGCAGCTTCTGCCATCGCCAAAGCTTCACGTAAAGGGTATACGCCCGGTTCGATATTTTCCCCGACGACTCTTACTTGAGCAGCCCGGATTGACTCATTAATTCTGTGCTGAGGTTCTTTATTAACCTGATTTCTTGAGCCTCTGAATTCCATTCTTGTTGCTATATTAAATCCTCCTTAAGTTAGTTTATCAATAACTATAAATGGTCTGTAACTGACTATTTACTTCTTCATTTATCTTCGAAATAAAGTCTTCGACAGACATCGTTCCCATATCCCCTTGTCCCTGCCGACGAACAGAAACGGTGTTGTTGTTCATCTCATTTTCTCCGACAATCAATAGATACGGAATTTTTTTCAATTCGTTATCCCGGATTTTACGTCCTATTTTTTCATTCCGGTCATCTAAAACGGTGCGAATATCGGAATTATTTAACAAATCCGAAAGTTTTTGGGCATAATCATTGAATTTTTCGCTGATCGGCATCACAACTACCTGATCCGGCGCTAACCACAAGGGGAATTTTCCTCCGGTATGCTCGATCAATACAGCCACAAAGCGCTCCATACTTCCGAAAGGTGCCCGATGGATCATCACCGGCCGGTGTTTCAGGTTATCAGCTCCGGTATATTCCAGATCAAAACGTTCCGGCAGATTATAATCGACCTGAATGGTACCCAATTGCCATTTCCGTCCAATCGCATCTTTCACCATAAAGTCGAGCTTCGGTCCGTAGAAAGCAGCTTCGCCCAATTCGACAGTCGTCTTCAGGCCTTTTTCTTCAGCCGCTTCGATGATGGCACGTTCCGCTTTTTCCCAGTTCTCATCCGTACCGATATACTTCTCTGTATTCTTCGGATCACGTAAAGATACCTGAGCAGTAAAATCTTTGAAATCCAGCGCCTTAAAGATAGTAAAAATAATATCGATTACTTTTTTAAACTCTTCTTTCAACTGATCGGGCGTACAGAATAAGTGAGCATCGTCCTGCGTAAATCCACGTACCCGGGTCAAACCATGCAACTCTCCGCTCTGCTCGTAACGATACACCGTACCGAATTCAGCAAAACGCAGTGGCAGATCTTTATAAGAACGGGGCTTGAATTTATAAATCTCGCAATGGTGAGGACAGTTCATCGGTTTCAACATAAACTCTTCACCTTCCTGAGGAGTCGTAATCACCTGAAAACTATCTTTTCCGTATTTCTGGTAATGTCCGGAAGTCTTATACAGATTCACATTCCCGATATGTGGGGTAATGACTTGCTGGTAACCGTATTTCTTCTGTACTTTCCGCAAAAATCCCTCCAAACGGTCGCGCAACATAGCTCCTTTCGGCAACCACATCGGTAAACCGGCCCCCACAGCTTGGGAAAAAGTAAACAATTCCATTTCTTTACCGATCTTCCGGTGATCCCGTTGCTTCGCCTCTTCCATCAATACCAGCCATTCGTCCAGCATTTTCTGTTTCGGGAAAGTGATACCGTAGATACGGGTCAACATTTTATTATGCTCGTTCCCTCTCCAGTAAGCACCGGCTAAACCGGTCAGTTTTATAGCCTTAATATAAGAAGTATCCGGTAAGTGCGGACCACGGCAAAGATCGGTAAAGGAGCCCTGACGATAATAAGTAATCTTACCGTCTTCCAAATCGTTGATTAACTCCACTTTATAAGTTTCGTTGATACTGTTGAAATGCTCCAGTGCTTCTTGCTTGCTCACATTGATACGGCAATACTCTTCTTTCTGGCGCGCCAATTCAAGCATTTTCTTCTCGATGGTTTCCAGATCTTTGTCGGTCAAAACGACCCCTTCTCCCGGATCGATATCATAGTAAAATCCGTTTTCGATAGCCGGTCCGATACCGAATTTGGTATTCGGGTATAATTGTTGCAGGGCTTCTGCCATCAAGTGGGCCGAAGAATGCCAGAAAGCATGTTTTCCTTCCTGATCATCCCAGGTAAATAATTTAATTTCAGCATCTGCTGTAATAGGACGTGTCAAATCCCAAATTTCCCCATTCACAGATATGGACAACACTTCCTTAGCCAGTTTGGAACTAATTCCCCGGGCAATATCCAAGCCGGTCACACCTGACTCAAATTCTTTTACATTTCCATCCGGAAATTTAATTTTTATCATAGTCGTTTATTTTATTACTACGCTACGTACGCAGCTTATTTTTAATAAGGTGCAAAGATAAGAAAAAAAGTAAAAGGTAAAAAGGTAAAAGTAAAAAGTTAAAGACGATAGGCTTTAGCTTTTAACCTTTTACTTTTTTTCCCCCTTATCGTTGTACAATTTATTGAACAAGATAGCGAGGTTCATATAGATGGTGGTATTTTGCACGACAATATGCGTAGGGACCTTTATGCGGGCAGGAGTAAAATTCCAGATGGCTTTAATTCCCCAGGCGACCATCAAGTCGGCTACATTCTGTGCATGTTCGGCGGGGACGGTAATAATACCGATCACCACTTTCCGTTCGGCAGCCATAGCACGGAATTGATCGATATGAAATATTTCGATATCATTGACTTTTGTACCGATCTTCGTTTTATCCGTATCGAAGGCAGCCTCTATCTGTAACCCGAAAGCAGACAATCCTTTATCTTGCAGCAAAGCGCTCCCCAACGAACCGGCTCCGACCAAAAATGCTCCGTCCACCCGGCTAAAACCCAAAAAATCTTCCAGAATCCGCACAAAACTGTCCACCTCGTATCCAACCCGTGTTTTACCCGAAATACCGGTATGGGAAAGATCCTTCGTCACCTGAGTCGAATCGATTTCCATATATTCAGCTATCCGGGTAGAAGACACGTACTTCTCTCCCTGCTTTTGTAAAGTCTTTACAAAAGAAAGATAAGAAGGCATACGTCTCAAGACAGGTATAGGTACATTTATATCAGCTTTCATAAATAATCTATTTATAACCTGCAAAATTAATTTTTTTTTCACAGCAAAGAGAATAAATCCCGGATTTTCAACAAGCAATTTCATTTGTTTAGTACTTTTGCATCTTGTTCTCAGACCTTCACCTAAAAATGAAAAGTCCGGGAATAACATTTGAAATTTTGAAAAAACAAATCATGAATTATCAGGAAACTTTAAATTGGTTGTTTGCCCAGCTCCCGATGTACCAAAGGGAAGGTCAGGCTGCGTACAAAGCAAACCTGGACAACACTTTACAATTGGATGAATATTTCAGACATCCCCATAAAAACTTCAAAACGATTCATGTGGCAGGTACGAACGGCAAAGGATCGGTATCCCACATGCTGGCTTCTATATTACAGCAAGCCGGATATAAAACCGGCCTGTATACTTCCCCTCATTTAAAAGATTTCCGGGAAAGGATTAAAATCAACGGAGAAATGGTCAGTGAACAATATGTCATCGATTTTGTCCGGCATCACGCCGATTTATTCTCCCGGGTAAAACCGTCTTTCTTCGAAATGACGGTAGCTATGGCTTTCAAGTATTTCGCCGATAGCCAGGTGGATATTGCAGTGATCGAAGTCGGACTGGGTGGACGCCTCGATTCCACGAACATTATCACTCCTTTAGCCTCTGTTATTACAAATATTTCCTTCGATCATATGGCACTCCTGGGGAACACCCTCGAAAAAATTGCAAGCGAAAAAGCAGGAATCATAAAACCCGGTATTCCGGTTGTCATCGGTACGCGCGACAAAACCTACGATTTTGTTTTCGAGCAAAAAGCTCAAACCTGTGAAACTCCGATCGAATTTGCAAGTGACAACTGGACGACAACGATTAACATCGACGGAAGTTTCCAGCTGACACGGAAAAACGGTTGGCATTTCGATCATTTAACCAGTGAATTGAAAGGACTCTATCAACGAAAAAATATTCCTACGGTACTGGAGACTATACCCGTTTTACAACAAGCAGGCTTAAAGATCAGCGACCAGCAAGTCCGGCAAGGTATCGAACGGGTAGTGACGAATACCGGTTTATTCGGACGCTGGCAAACCCTTTCCAACCAGCCATTGACCATTTGCGACACGGGTCACAATATCGATGGCCTGACAGAGATCACCCAACAATTAAAACAGTGCCGGTATCGAAAGCTTCATTTTGTCATCGGTATGGTTAGTGACAAAGACATCGACAGCGTATTACATATCCTTCCTCAGGATGCGGTGTATTATTTCTGCAAAGCTTCCATTCCCCGGGCTATGCCGGAGCAACAGCTTGCTCAAAAAGCAAGACAAGCAGGCCTGCAAGGCGAATATTATCCCACTGTCGCAGCAGCTTACGAAGCAGCCCGGCAAGCTGCCTCCTCCGAAGATATGATTTACATCGGTGGCAGTACATTTGTCGTTGCCGAAGTTATCTAACCTCTTCGATAAAGAGCCGATCTTCAAAGTACTTCGGAGCGACTTCTCCGGGCTTGTAAAACCGCTGATGTCGCTCCAAAAATTTTTTGAACAGACCGGCAGCTTTTCAATCCGGATTAGCCGTTTTTTCTGTATGCTGACCGGAGCCTTCGGGCTAGATTCCAAAATCAGTATCAGGAGTTACCGCCCGTCTACCTTAATATTTCTCCTTCCTTAGAAAAGACTGACTTTCCCGCCCATCAACGAGTTCCTAAATAAATCAGATACATACCGGCTAAAACCAAAAGCAGGTCTATAAACTTAGCTTTCAAATTCCTCTCTTTAAACCAGATCGCTCCGGCAATAAATGAAACCACCACCCCACTCCTGCGCACTAAAGAAATAATAGAAATCATCGAGTCTTCGTAGCTTAAAGCATAGAAATAAACAAAATCAGCCAGCACCAACAAAATAGAAATAAAAGGAATAGTATTACGCCATTGAAAAGGAGTAGATTTTTTTCTTCCGGGATACCAAAGTGTAAATAAAATAACCCCCATTATAGCCAATTGGTAAAAATTATACCATACCTGCACATTCATCCGGTCGAGACAAGTCATCAGATATTTATCGTATAACCCACTCACAGAACCGGTTACGACTGCAAGAATCATAAAATAAATCCACTTATTATGCGCAAACCGGATTCCCTCTTTCTTACCTGAACGGGAAAGCAAAAACAAAGAAATTACTGCAGTTAAAACTCCGGCCCATTGCCAAATGTTCAACCGTTCTCCAAAAACAAGTAAAGCTCCCAGTAAAGTCAGAATAGGCTGGGTAGCCTTGATCGGTGAAGCAATCGTAATAGGCAAATGTTTCAAAGAAAAATAAGCGAAAATCCAGGAAGCCAAAACGATCACAGCTTTCAAAAATAACAAAAAATGCCCTTCACTTCCGATAGCCGGTAAGAATAACAACGTATTCCGCATCATGTCAGGAGCCAAGGCAGATAAAAGGACCACCGGTAAAAAAAGAAGACAACAGAAAAAAATATTCAAAAAGAGAACCGGTATAACTGCATTCCTCTCTAAAGAAATTTTTTTCACCACATCGTACAATCCTAACAAAGTAGCAGAAACAAAAGCCAGTAACAACCACATAGTATCGAATATAAACTTGTCGACTATTCAATTTTACAAAGTCGGATATGCTTCCCTCCGACAGTCCATTCTCCGGAAAAAAAGAAAGCGATTTACCGCCTGCCCGAATCGACGCACAATCATTTCCGCCCTGCCCATGCGATACCGAAACCCTACTCCAGCGTCATTTATATATAAACAGGATGTTTACCAGAAATCCGGCGCGAAAATAAAGTAAAATCCCCTTAAATACAAATCTTCCAATCGGATGTATTCTCCGAATCAGAGAAGCGATATAGTAATCAATAGCATTCCGACGGTTATAAAATAATAGTTTTTAATGAATAATACAGAGGGATATCGCCTGGTTAACCATATTATTTGATGAAGTTTTCAAAATTTTTTTTTATTTTATTGATATAGACTATCTTTGTACCCTGTATTCTGGTAAAATAGTCCGGAATCTTTGAAGAATTAGGGTAGTTTGACTAAAAAAGTCTGTAAAACTCAATCTTAGATAATTGTGTCCAAAAAGAAAATTAAAAAAGTTGTGGATGTCGGATTCATCCCTGGTATTTATAATTATTGCGATCGTTGGTGTGAAAAATGCGAACAACAGTTGCGGTGTATGAGCTTTGTAATGGGAAAAAAGATCGAGGAGAAAGGCGGTTTCAATTTTGAACGGGAAGGCCATCGGGAAGATGAAAGTATTTGGGCACGCCTGAAAGAAGTCTTCGAATCTACTTATGAAGTATTACATGAATTGGCTGAAGAACGCGGATTAGATGTCGAGGACATTTATGCTTCGGAAAATATCGACCGGGAGTTTTGGGGAGAGGATTACGAAGGGACTCCAAGAGAGCAAGTTTACCAAAAACTCGAATCTTCGGATCTCCTCCGAATTTGCAGTATTTACGAATATTGGGCCGATAAATGCCTGGAGCAGCTTTACGAAATAATAAATGATAAAGAAAAAAACGAACTTCTGGAAGAGGCTTTAGAAGTCGTCGGCTGGTATCCGGATTTGATTCAAGCCAAAATCCGAAGGGCATTATACGGTTATCACTACCATACGGCCAATAAGTCAAAAACGACAGAAGACTATAATGGATCGGCCAAAGTGGCTCTTATCGGGGTGGAACGTTCGATTGAAAACTGGAAAATAATACAACCTTTGTGTCCGGCTTATCAAAAAGAAATATCCCATCTATTGGTAGTATTGGAACAATTACGCAGCGATGCCGACGAGTATTTTCCTAAAGCCAGGACATTCGTACGCCCCGGGTTCGACAATTGATAGCCGGTCCGAAAGGCCTTCAAAGAAAATCAAGAATAAAAAATGAACGGTGCCAACAGTTAAAAACTGTATATGCACCGTCCAACTATAAAAGAATTCTTTACTTATCGGACTATTCTATCGGATCAGAATAAACTTTCCACCAACTGATCGTCTGCGTAATTCGGTAAAGTCACTTTCAGATTCGGATTCGCCTCCATAGCCCGTTTGATCGCAAATACGGCACCTTCGTTCCGAGCCCAGCTCCGGCGGGAAATACCGTTATTCACATCCCAGAACAGCATATTTTTCAAGCGTCTGTCAGCATCGGCAGAGCCATCCAGCAACATACCGAAACCTCCGTTGATCACTTCTCCCCAGCCGACGCCACCACCATTATGCAAAGACACCCAGGTAGCCCCTCTGAAAGAATCACCGATCACATTCTGTACGGCCATATCCGCCGTAAACTTCGATCCGTCGTAAATATTCGAAGTCTCCCGGTAAGGTGAATCTGTTCCGGACACATCGTGGTGATCACGTCCCAGCACAACAGGAGCAGAGATCTCTCCCCATTCGATCGCCTTGTTAAAAGCTTCTGCAATCTTTATTCTTCCTTCAGCATCTGCGTAAAGGATGCGAGCCTGTGAACCTACCACCAAATGGTTTTCGGCAGCAGCTTTGATCCAGCGTATATTGTCATGCATCTGTTGCTGAATTTCTTTCGGAGACTGAGCAGCCAGCTCTTCCAGTACTTTAGCAGCCAACTCATCGGTCTTCGCCAAATCCTTCGGATCACCGCTGGTACATACCCAACGGAAAGGACCGAAACCGTAATCGAAACACATCGGTCCCATAATATCCTGCACATAAGAAGGATACTTGAAGTCGCCGTTCGGCTTCAGGATATCGGCACCGGCACGGGAAGACTCCAATAAAAATGCATTCCCGTAATCAAAGAAATAAGTTCCGAACCGTTCGACACATTTATTGATAGCAGCCACATGGCGACGTAAGGACTCCTGTACTTTCTCTTTAAATAATTCCGGTTGTTCGGCCATCATTTGTTTGCTCTCTTCGAAAGAAAGACCGACAGGATAATATCCTCCTGCCCAGGGATTATGCAAAGAAGTCTGGTCGGATCCCAGCTCGACCACGATATCTTCCTCAGCCAGCCGTTCCCACAAATCGACGACATTCCCTTGGTAAGCAATGGAAACGACCTGTTTCTCAGCTTTCGCCTGCCGCACCCGTTTCATCAGCACATCCAGATCATCGATCACCTCATCTACCCATCCCTGTGAATAACGGGTATGGGTAGCTTTCGGATTGATTTCGGCAGTGATACTTACACAACCGGCAATATTTCCTGCTTTAGGCTGAGCTCCCGACATACCTCCCAAACCTGCGGTAACGAACAACTTCCCCGCCAGACCTTCACCATGTTTGGAAATCTTACGACCGGCATTTAAAACCGTGATGGTAGTACCATGAACGATTCCTTGCGGCCCGATATACATATACGATCCGGCAGTCATTTGTCCGTATTGGGATACACCAAGAGCATTAAACCTTTCCCAATCGTCCTGTTTCGAATAATTCGGAATGACCATACCATTGGTGACCACAACCCGGGGAGCATCTTTATGCGAAGGAAACAATCCCAGCGGATGACCGGAATACATCACCAGAGTTTGTTCGTCGGTCATTTCTGACAAATATTTCATAGCCAGACGATATTGTGCCCAGTTTTGGAATACCGCACCGTTTCCTCCGTAAGTAATCAACTCATGGGGATGTTGTGCAACAGCCTTATCTAGATTATTGTTGATCATCAGCATAATAGCAGCTGCTTGCAAACATTTATGAGGATAATCGTATATATTATGAGCGTACATTTCATAATCCGGCCGGAACCGATACATATAAATCCGGCCATATTTTTCTAATTCTTCTGCAAATTCACGGGCCAAAACAGCATGGTGCCGCGGTTCGAAATAGCGTAAGGCATTCCGGATAGCGAGTTTCTTTTCCTCTTTCGTCAGGATATCCTTCCGTTTCGGTGCATGGTTTACCTCCGGATCATAAGGTTTCGGTGCAGGCAATTCCGCGGGAATACCTTCCCGGATAGATTGTTGGAATTCTTGTAATGTCATCTCATTATATATTTAATATTTATTACTTTTCGACCCGCTAATTTAATAATTTCAAACGATTACGCCCAAAAATATCACAATTAATCACACACCTTTCCTTTAAAATATAGTCACCGAGCGGGGTTTGATCACAAATCCAAACCGTAAGTAACGCCTGAACTGATTGTAGGCGATCATACTTTCGCCATATCCATTACAAAATTGCATAAATAAATACTGGTTATCTTCTCTGAACAATCGATAGGCAACCTCCAAACGCCAATTCGCATTCCAATTCCACCCACCCCGTTTTATCATTAAGGCCGAACAGGACAAACGTCCGTTATCACTGGCATAAGTCGCTGCCAAATGTCCGATTCCGGCATATCTGGTCAGGTGTCTGTTTTCTTTAGCTACCTGCATAGCTATCCAAACCTTGGCCTGAAAAGTATAATTTTTATTCATCAGATAAATACCGGTAAAAGTCAACCGGTTCCAACTCCTCGACCAAATACTGTCGCGCCCGTTCGATTCATGCTCGAACTGCACCATCCCGATACCTTTAATCCTTCCCTCCCCGATAAAATTACGTCCGAACCCTAAAGAAGGGTTATAATTATTGTCCGCAAAAGGGGCCGATTTCCGGTAAATATCCCAAAAAGACTTCTGGCTATACGTCAGGAATAAATAAATCCGATAAGGCAATAACTTACGGTAAAGCCGGTGGCGTAAGCTAATCTGAAATTTAGCATCCGAATTGTATTTCGAAATTTTTCCACCGGTGAAACTCGTTCCGGTCACCACATAATTATCTTTATATATAGTGAAAGCCGGTATATTTCCTAAAGCCTGCATCAGACTATCTTCCGATTGTCCCGAAAAGTCCGGCTCTTCATTTTGTGACCGGGCATCCAAGCCCCAAATACCTAACATCAAACTCAAAACAACAATTTTAAAAGTCATGCTTCTTCTCATTAAAAACCATTTCGTTATCAAGATTTTACGCCAACCACAAAAGAAAGGTTATCCGACTATTTCCAACCTTTCGGCAGAAAAAAACGTATTTCAGGTATTACAAACAACTTAAAACAGTATCATCATGGATTTTACAGACGAAACTATTCCGATGCCCCGGATCGGCGATCAGGCTCCGGTATTCGATGCAGTCACTACTCAAGGAAAAATTCATTTTCCTCTGGACTTTAACGGCAAATGGATTATTCTTTTCAGTCATCCTTCCGATTTCACTCCGGTATGTACCTCCGAATTCGTTACTTTCGGAGCTATGACGGAAGAATTCAAAGCGCTGAATTGTCAACTGATAGGACTTTCTGTCGACGGTTTATACAGTCATATTGCCTGGTTGCGGACCATCCGGGAAAAGATCGAGTACAAAGGAAAGAAAAATGTTGAGGTTCAATTTCCGTTAATTGCCGATGTGACCATGGAAGTAGCCCATTTATACGGCATGATCCAACCCCGGGAAAGCTCGACCAACGCTGTCCGTGCCGTATTTTACATCGATCCGCAAGGAATCATCCGGGCCATTATCTATTATCCGCTGGCTCTGGGACGAAATTTCGACGAACTGAAACGGGTACTTATCGGCTTGCAAACCATCGATAAATATGGAGTAGCCCTACCGGCCGACTGGTGTCCTGGAGACGAAGTGATCGCTCCTACCCCGGGCTCGTTCAATGCGGCAAACGAACGAATGGACAAACCTGCCAGTGGTACCCGATGCTACGATTGGTTTTTCTGTCTGAAAAAACTCCCCGAAAAATAAGGGAAAGGTGAGGATTAATAGCTACCTTTGTCCCTATAAATCGAATCTTATGAAAGTAGCTATTCCGACAAGAAATAATGTCGTCGACGATCATTTCGGACATTGTGAGTATTATACGATTTTTACAATCAGTGAAGACAAACTGATTGTCTGTACAGAAATTCAGGCTTCTCCGGAAGGATGTGGATGCAAATCCAATATAGCCTCGGTATTAGAAGAAAAAGGTGTTGAATTGATGCTCGCGGGCAATATGGGCGAAGGAGCCAAACATACGCTCGAAGACCACCATATCCGGGTGATACGGGGATGTTCGGGCAGTGTCGAAGCAGTAGTCAATGCCTGGTTACAAGGCGCACTCACCGATTCCGGAGAAGCCTGTCAACACCACGATTGTCCGGACCATCACGATTCTGGCCCGTTGACTTTCAAAGTGTTGAAATAATGCCGCTATTTCCCATTTTAATTTTATAACACAGCTATGAATATAAGGATAGGTGATATCGTACGTTTCATTTCAGAAAAAATGGAAGGTAAAGTAACCGGCATCATAGACAATACAACCGTCAATATCTTTGTCGACGACTATGGGTTCGAAATACCGGCTTCAACAAGTGACCTGGTCGTCATCCACTCTGATTTCACTCCTTCTAAACCGGATAGTAGTTCCGTAACTCAGGTACAAAAAGGGGTAACGATGGAATCGGGCGATACGTTGTATTTCGCTATTGTCCCCGATAATTTCAACAATTTACCGGATTCCCGCTATGAACTATTTTTGGTTAACGATACACAGCAAACTTGTCTCTATTCGATCGCTTTTCGCCATGGGGAAAAATATAGCGGTATCAGTGCCGGTAATTGTAATCCGGACAGCACTTGTCCGATAGGAACCTACTCGTTAAAAGATATCGATGCCGGTATAAAAGCCGTTCATATCCAGGCTATCTTTTTCAAGAAAGGTTCCACGACACCCAGAACTCCGATCGAAGCAGAAGTAAAAATCAATACCGTCAATCTTTGTAAATCCGGTATTTATAAACATACCCGCTGGTTTGATTCGATTTGCATCATCCGTGCTTTGGATAAAGAACATCTGCCTGCCACCGAAGAAATCGATGAGAAACAACTCACTCAGGCCATACGCGAGAAAAAGGACACAACACCGGCCCCGACTCCCCGGCCACAAAAACAGATTGTCGGTAACATCGTCGAGATAGATTTACATTGCCATGAATTACTCGAAACAACGGCCGGAATGAATAATAAAGACATCCTGGAATATCAATTGGAAATTTTCCGGAAAACCATGGAAGAATACAAACTACGGAAAGGCCAAAAAATAATCTTTATTCATGGAAAAGGAGACGGTATCTTACGGCAGCGCATTTTATGGGAACTCCAGACAAAATACAAACGCCACCATCATCAGGATGCTTCTTTCAAACAATATGGATACGGAGCGACAATGGTTACGATAAAATAAAACAGCCGTCGTGAGACGGCTGTTTTATTTTTATTTACTTTCCAACTCACCGATATACCGTTCGGCATCGATAGCAGCGCGGCAACCAGAACCTGCAGCGGCAATCCCCTGACGATAAACCGGATCCATGATATCTCCGGCAGCGAACACACCCGGCACATTGGTACGGGTCGAAGCTCCTTCGGTAATAATATAACCTTGTTCATCTACCTTTACATACTTACTGAATACTTCGGAATTCGGATGATGACCGATAGCCAGGAAGAATCCGTCGATTTTAATGTCCTTTTCACATTCTTCCGGTTCTCCTTTCCGATACACCAGACGTGCTCCTTCGAGTCCCATATCCGAACCGTAAAGTTCGAGCGTATTGTGTTCGAAAAGCACCTCGATGTTTTCAGTATTGAATACCCGTTGCTGCATAGCTTTAGAAGCTCTCAGATAGTTTTTGCGGACAATCAGATATACTTTCCGGCACAGACCCGCCAGATAAGTTGCCTCCTCGCAAGCAGTATCACCACCACCGACGACAGCCACATCTTTACCCCGGTAAAAGAATCCGTCACAAGTAGCACAGGCACTCACTCCCAGACCTCTGAATTTCTCTTCGGTAGGAAGCCCCAGGTATTTAGCCGAAGCTCCCGTAGCGATGATCACTGTATCAGCCTCGATTTGCTTGCAATCGTCGATCGTCAGTTTATGAGGATGCCCGGAAAAATCGACGGCAGTAACGATACCGAAACGGATATCCGTCCCGAAACGTTCTGCCTGTTTACGCATATCTTCCATCATAACAGGACCCGTCACTCCTTCCGGATAACCGGGAAAATTCTCGACTTCGGTAGTTGTCGTCAACTGTCCACCCATCTGTAAGCCTGTATATAATACCGGTTTCAAATTCGCACGGGCTGCATAAATAGCTGCAGTATAGCCGGCAGGGCCTGAACCGATGATCACACATCTTATTCTTTCAATTGCATTTTCTTCTGCCATAATCTTTATGATTTACATTATTATTTAGATTCAAACTAAGCGTTACAAAACTATTAATTTAAAATATGGATTACAATATTTTCCTGTCTGGCAAGCGGTTAAAAAAAAGTTAAACACTATTTTACATTATAAAGCAGAACAATATTCCAATATTGTAACACACCCTATTTCAGTAACTCTCCTCTTTTAGCCTCCAAACAGATAGCAAAACCCTATAATCGGACCTATTTTCCAACGCCCCCGCTCTTTCTGCTTCCAGCAAACACTCCCACAATTTATTGAAAACTAAACAATAAACTACTTTTACCAAACAATTATCAAAACAGATAAAAATCCGGTAATATTTTCTTATATTTGTGTATATTCAATTTTGCAAAAATAGTACAATTCTGCAATAAAAACAAGCAAATCTTGAATTATTTTCAATATATATCAAAAAAAGATTCGTATGGAAAAACTTTCGCCGGAACAACAAGAAAGGTTGCAGGAATATTTAGAAACCAGAAAGATTTCTAAATACCGGATCGCACACGATCTGAACCTCTCCGCCTCGACTATATCCAATTATCTGACAGGCAAGACGAAACCCGATGGAATCAAGTGGGAATTATTTCGTAACTATTTGGGAATTTCCGAAGAATGGATACGGACAGGACAAAATATGGTCAGCACACCCCATGATGAAACTTCCCCTAAAAAGACTCCGGCCCCAAACAGTGTGGAAGCAGCTGTAGAGGAAATCCGGCTGATGTTCCAAACCAGAGACGACCAGTATATGAACCTTCACAAAGATTTGGAAAAACTATTCAGAATGCAACAAGAATTACTGACTACCCTTTCCGCACTACTCCCCAAACTGAAAAAATAATACAAAGACATAGATAAACTTCACCCCTCTGGCAAGTAAGAAATTCTCTTCAGAGGGGTGTCTATCATTAAGATACTTTCAGATAGGAAGCCAGCAGCCGCGCTTCTTCGCCATAATAACACATAACAGGAGTCACCGCCTCATAGGAATAAGGGATATACTCTGAAATCTGTACTGCGGCAAATTTTTGATCGTCAGCAATCATTGCCTCCACTTTCACACCGGTATCTTTTTCCCGTTTCATTTTTTTCAGATCTTCAAACCGCTTCATTTCCATACAATCCTGTAGATTGTCACTTTCATGCACATCGAAATACATGGTCATCGTTTTCAGTTTACTTTTGGTCGGTTTGAACATATAGCAACTACGATCGACCAACAATTTAATGACTCCACTTAGAAACAACAAAGCCGAAGCGGTAAACAGAAATGTCGGCATAGAAGAATTCGGATCTTCAAAACTCATACCACCGATGGCACATGCCACCGAAATAATTAACACAATAGTCGCTACACCGGAAATCCGGGTTTGTTTTACTACTTCTTTATTAGTAACATTTTCTATATCTTCCTGAAGTTTTTTGAACTTTCCCATAATTTTCTCATTTTTAAATTGTTTTATTCATCGGTCCGTTTCCTGTCGATCCACGCACACAACAATACCGATCCTCCGGTCAATCAAACGAACCAACGATTAAATGATCAGTGAACCGACAGTATATAAACAAAGCAATTAAATAATGATTTTACGCAGGGAAAAGATATAATAGCCGGCATATTTTTGCCTGGCCGCATATTCCTGCGAGAAAAAGAAAGTTGTTTTTAAATGATTTTTCAGCAACATTTCCCGCTCTTCAAGCTGATACTCCATAAATTTGTCGAAAGTAAAACCACCCGGCCGATACCGTCTGGCAATATTAGAAGTAAAGCTAAGGGTAGGCTGTACCGAAAGGTTCGTAAAATGATTCGCTTCCATCAAGGCACTGATCACCTCGTCTAACTTTTGAACCACCTTGTCATCAGAGCCAGTCATCTTTTCTGCAACCAAATTCTCCGGGCCAAAATAATTCACCATTGTGTTCCAACTCCACACAACTGTAAACAAAAACAATAGACATATAACAAACCGTTTCATCAACCCGAATTTTGTGCAAATATACGCATTTCTTCAACAGGATGATTGCCCTGAGACAAAAATTACAAAAAAAATGGATAAACACTTCCGGAACAATAAACGTACAAGCAAGGGTAAACGCTAAAATTTTCAACATGTTAACAGCAATGATCGTGATGTTCGTCATCGGATATATTTTCATCGCGCTCGAACATCAGACCGGTATTAATAAAACGGCAATAGCTCTTCTGTTGGGGATCCTCTTATGGGTCATGTATATCTTTTCCGGTCCGCAAATCATCGTAGGGGCGGATCCGGCCGCTTTTCAAAATTTCATACACCAGCATCCGGCCTATGAGCATCTCTCCCCGCTTGCCCAGGTACGTGAATATATTCTTAATTGGGAAATTATCGATCATTTAGGCAATATCTCCGAAATCCTATTCTATCTGATCGGCGCTTTAACTATTGTAGAGACGATCGATGTTCACCAGGGTTTCGACGGAATCACCCGGTCTGTAAAAACAAAAAACAAAAAGAAGCTGTTATGGCTCGTAGCTTTTATCACCTTTTTTATGTCGTCCGTACTGGATAACATGACCTCGGCTATCGTCATGATGATGCTGATTCAAAAGCTATTGTCGGAACAACGCGAACGCTGGATTTTCGGCAGTATCATCATTATTGCAGCCAATGCCGGGGGAGCCTGGACCCCGATCGGGGATGTCACCACAATCATGCTCTGGATCAACGATAACATTACTTCAGGTAACATCATGAAAGGCCTGTTTCTCCCCAGTGTTATCTCGCTGGCAATTCCGGTATGGCTGGTCTCTTACTCATTGAAAAGCAACAGCATAACCACCCCCTCCCCAACTTCCGGCGTTTCTTCCCTTTACCTCGGTAAACAGGAGCAAACAAGTATCCTGATCATCGGTATCCTTTGTCTGTTAGCGGTTCCCATCTTTAAATCACTGACCGACCTGCCCCCTTTTGCCGGCATACTGTTTACCTTAGGTTTTTTGTGGTTTTACACCGATTGCCTGTATAACCGGAAGAAAACAGATTCGACCGGTCTGAAATACCGGATTCCCGATGTCCTGACCAAAGTAGATTTCTCTACTATTTTATTTTTCTTCGGTATCCTGATGGCGGTCGCAGCCCTGGAAGCTATAGGCCTATTACACCAGTTGTCCGATTTACTGAATTCGGGTATTCATAATGTCTATATCATTACAGGTATTATCGGATTTCTTTCTTCTGTCATCGACAATGTACCTTTAGTAGCGGCTGCCATGGGCATGTATCCGCTCACAGCGCCGGCCACAGCGGGAGGTATTTCCGAAACTGCCTATTTGTTGAATTTTGTCAGTGACGGGAATTTCTGGAAACTTTTAGCTTATTGTGCCGGAACAGGTGGAAGTATTCTGATCATCGGCTCTGCCGCCGGAGTAGTAGTGATGGGACTCGAGAAAATCAGTTTCACCTGGTATATGCGGCATATCAGCTGGATTGCCATAACCGGATTTCTGGCCGGAATAGGCATCTATTATTTACAAAACCTGATTTTTTAGCTCCTACACAACAGAAATTCGTATCTTTGCCGGCAAATGATAAGATCATGCAGCTAACCGCCGGGCTAAAACAATTCATACGCGCACATCTGACTGACAATACCGACAAACTACTGTTGGCCGCTTCCCGCTTTCCCGGTATCGATATCCGTTTTGCCATCGATCAAATTATCGCCCGGCGTCAGATTCAACATAAGCTTCCTTTCTGGTATGAGCAGGATGAATTGATCTATCCTTCCCGCTTGTCCACCGAACAGTGTTCATCGGAACAAACCGCCCTGTATAAACAGCAACTTCTTAGAGGAAATACGGTTTGCGACCTGACCGGAGGACTCGGGATCGATACTTTTTACTTCGCCCAAAAAGCCGGGAACGTTATTTACGTCGAACGTTTTCCGGAATATTGTACCGCAGCACAGCATAATTTCAAGGTGTTGAATACCTCCAATATTCATATTATCCATTCGGATGCATGTGATATTATTCAAACCCTGCAAGCCGATACTTTCTATCTGGATCCTGCACGCCGGGGCAATGGTAATAAGCGACTGTTCGCTCTGACCGATTGTGAACCCGACATTCTCCAGCTCAAACCCTTGCTTTTAGAACGGGCCCGACGGGTAATCGTCAAAATATCCCCGATGGCCGATCCCGAAGAGACCCTGCGGCTCTTACCGGAAACCCGTGAAATCCATATTCTGGCGGTAAGGAATGAATGCAAAGAACTGTTATTCATCCTTGAAGGCACTACCCCCTCTGTACAACCGGTAAAAATATATGCAGTAAATCTAGGCGGTACGACCGCCGAGCCACCTTTTATCTTTACTCCCGACGAAGAGAAAGAAGCTCCGTTGCAAGTGTGTCAAACCTTGCAAAACTATCTTTACGAACCCCATGCTGCCCTCTTAAAAAGCGGAGCATTCAAATTAATCGCTACCCGTTTGAATTTATTCAAATTACACCGGCACAGTCATTTATACACCTCCGAATCTTTATGTCAGGATTTTCCAGGCCGTATCTTCACTATCGAAGAGACCTATGAATTTTCCGGTAAGTTATTGAAACAGCTTTACCGCCAAATTCCCAAAGCCAATCTGACCACCCGTAATTTTCCCCTGACAGTGGCCGAACTCCGCAAACGCAGTAACATAAAAGAAGGGGGTGACATTTATTTATTCGCCACCACCCTCTATTCAGGTCAGCGAGTACTGATCCGGACACATAAAACCCATTAAACACTTAAAGCTTTTTCCTTTTCCTGCTTTTGTTCCGAAGTTTCCCGTTCCTTATCTTTCACCTCATTTCCTTTCCGTTTTTCGGCAGATTTTTCTGTTTCCAGTTGTTTTTCTTCTTTCTGCTCTCCTGTACCGTTTTTACCATACCAGATGTGATCGGCTACTTTCCCCCATTTTTCTGCAGTTCCGACACATTTACCTGTCAATACATCCACATCTTCAGGTTTCAGCATATCCGTAGAATAAGCTTCCGAAACACGCACAACTTCTTTCAGACTATGGGGATTATCCAGCAACGGACAAGGACGCAAATGATTTTTATTAAAAGGCTGGCGTTGTTGATAAGCCTTAAACAAGGGAGAACGAAGTGCTTCCAGCAAAGAAACCTGCTTTATATTGACTGTCGAATAATGAATGAAAGCACAAGGTTCGACATCCCCATTGGCATTGATATGGAAATAATAACGTCCTCCGGCGATACATCCCCTGACATACTCCCCGTCATTCCAGAAATCCATAGCAAAGATCGGCTTTGTCTTACGGAACATACGTACTTGCTCGTACATGAATTTCCGCTGTTCGGAAGTCACCATCAATTCGGGTACAGCATCGTTACCGACCGGCATATAAGTGAAATACCAAACAAAAGCAGCCCCTTGGTCGATCATAAAATCAAGATATTCAGACGACCCGACGACATCGACGTTTTTACGATGATAACAAGTCGACATACCGAATAACAAGCGTTTGCGTTTCAATATCTCCATTGCTTTCATCACTGCCTTGAAAGTACCTTTTCCACGCCGCATATCCGTTTCTTCTCCATATCCTTCGACACTGATAGCCGGTGCAAAATTTCCAACCCTCAGCATATCGTCGGCAAAAGCCTCATCGATCAGGGTTCCGTTGGTAAACGCCAGAAAATAACAATCGGTATGTTTTTCACAAAGTTTGATGATATCTTTTTTCCGGACTAAAGGTTCCCCACCCGAAAAAATAAACATATAAATCCCCAAAGCTTTGGCTTCGGTAATAATACGGTCCAGGGTTTCCAGGTCCATTGACATCTGATGCCCGTATTCGGCCGCCCAACACCCCGTACACTTCAGGTTACAGGCAGAGGTCGGATCCATCAAAATCGTCCAGGGTACATGCACCCCATATTTTTTACTGGTCTCTTTTACAGCACTATTACCGATGATCGCTGCATTACATATCAGGGATTCGAATAGTTTTTTCCTGACATGCGGATCCCATTCCGTATAAGCCTTTTTTACCAGACGCGTCCAATTGTTCCCGGGATCCTGTAAACATTTCTCTAATTCATCCCAGGAGGATCCGTAAGTCCCGTCAAGGTCTATTTTCCGGATTATCTTTAAAGCTTTAGCCGCATTTACCTCAGGATCTCTTTCTACATACTTCAATAGCTGTTTTATGGCAAAAGCCTGCATCTGATTTTTAAATGTTCTCATCGTGAGTCTGTTTAGTTTATTTCCCTTAATAACGACAAACCATCGAATAAGTTTCGGCATGCCTCCTTTTAGTTTCGATACATTTTTCCGAAATGATTTAACTTTTTAGGTCCGCCTGCGTTACAATTCCATAAACAGACCATGCAAAATTACTTTCTAATTAAGCCATAAAACCATGAAGATCAAAACAGGCCAGGGAAATATGACATTGCAAAAATTGATAGCTATTTATTCTATATCCATGGTAACCTCTTTACCAGGCCTCGCTATCTCACCTATTCTGGGTAAATTGGAGTCGATATTCAGTTCGACAAGTGAATTACAACTGCAAATGCTGGAATCGCTACCCTCGTTTATCATCGTTCCTTTCATCCTCCTGGCAGGACGTATGTCCCTTTATTTCAATACAAAAAAATTATTGATTACCGGTCTGGCGATATTTTCCGCCTGTAGTATCGCCTATCCTTTCGCCGATCGGATGTGGGCATTGCTGCTGATCAGTGGCCTGCTCGGCATAGGAGCCGGACTGGTAATTCCTTTTTCAACAGGCCTGGTCGCCGATTATTTTTCGGGTTCTTACCGGACAAAACAATTGGGCTATGTGTCTGCGATCACTAACCTCACGCTGGTTATCGCCACTTTACTGGCCGGTTTTCTGGCCGGTATCAGCTGGCATTTATCCTTTGTCGTATATTGTATCTCAGGTATTTCCCTGTTTTTCGCATTCTATCTGGACGAAAAACCACCTTTCTATTCCGCTTCGGCCCAAGAGGCAACTCCGGTTCAACAGCCGGCGACACATCATCATAAAAAATACAACTGGTTGATCAAACTCATGCTTTTCTACTATGTGGCTACTTTTCTGGCATTGACCATACCGCTCAATCTCTCCCTTTATATGCATAATCTGAAATTGGGGAATTACGACATTTCCGGCACGTTGATATCCGTATTCTTTTTGTCTATGACTTTACCGGGTTTGCTGATCAACCGCATCATCGCTCTACTGAAAGCCTATACCAATTTTATAGCCATCGTTTTACTGACCGTAGGATTAATCTTCTTTGTCTTCAAAGCAGGTATGTTCTTACTGACCCTCGGAGTCATTCTGACCGGCTTTGGCTATGGAATCATGCAACCGATCATTTACGATAAAACAGCTTCCCACGTAAAACCTTCGGAAGCCACTTTCGTCCTGTCCCTGGTGATGGTGATGAATTATATCGCAATCATCACTTATCCGTTTATCCTACAGGGAATCGAAAGTCTGTTTTCAACGGATTCGGCCTATTTCCCTTTTATCCTCAGCACGATCATCGCCTGTTGTTTCAGTATTTTTGCCTTTTTCCGTCATCATTCGGAGACCCTCAATTGATGGACAGGATAAAAGACCGCATTTTCAGGCAAGGTACGTACAACTTTCCCAGAGGTCGTCTCCCGGAAAAAAGGACTGACTACAAACGCTTTGGGCAACTCGAAACGTCCCAGCAAAGGCCGGATTTTTTGCAGCAATAGTTGCAAAGACACGAAGTCCCAGTGTGCCCCTTCCAAGGCCAGCAGGACACTTTCGCCCAACACTTCATCCGGCCGGGAAGTAATAAAAAAACGTCCCGGGATACTACGGACCAATTTTTGTTCGATTAATTCAGGAAACAATTTGATCCCTCCTGAATTAATCACATAGTCGAACCTTCCCAGCCACTCGAACCGTTTGTTTCCATGCAATCTGACCATATCGTTCGTCACAAAACGGCGGGCTTGTAAATGGGGGGCATCGATGATCAGACATCCCCGCTCATCCTGTTCGAAGCCAACCTCCCCCAAGGCAAAATAAGCCGGATCACTATTCAACTTTTTCAAGGCGATATGAGACACCGTCTCGGTCATTCCATATGTAGCGTAACATTGTGTCGGAATTTTTTTCAACCGTTCTTCTAAAGCCACGGATACCGGAGCCCCTCCGATAATCAGATGACGAATATACCCGAAGCGTTGTTTTTCCGATTCCGATTTCATAGATTCCTCCACCTGCATCGGCACCATAGCAGCCAGGTCGATCCTCCTGTCCACATATTCCTCCTGTCCCGTTATTCGTAAAGGATGAGAGGAAACTTTCACAGTCAACAACTCGGCACCTGCTTCCAGAGCCCTGACGACCATCATCTTTCCCGCAATATACGAAACCGAAAGACACAGCAATAAAACCGATTCCCGGCCGATAGCAAAAAAAGCATTTGTCATACGGGCAGAAGCCCGCATATCCGCTTTGGACAACTGTATCTCTTTAGGAGCACCTGTCGAACCGGAAGTATGCCCCGGTACATAAGAACGATCGTCGAACCACTCTTCTAAAAAAAGGAACAATTCTTCATCTGCCTGTTCACGAAGTTGTTCCAGGCAAGTATACACCCTTCCATTTAACCGTACTTCCATCATATACTCAGCTAATAGACGACAAATCCCACATTCTCTGTGGACGATAATATAATCTTTCCCCGGTCAGCTGCAAAGGTGAAGGGATATTGTTGGTATAGAGCAGCCCTGTTCCTAATCCCTGAGGCATCGGATTCTGTAATCCATACGTCCATTGTGCCAATGCACTCAATCCGATATTCGACTCCAGGGCAGAAGTCACCCACCATCCGATACCTCTTGCTTCAGCCAGCCGGATCCACTCTTCCGTTCCGCTAAAACCACCGGCCAAAGCCGGTTTCAAAATAATGTACCGGGGCCGGATCGCTTCCAGCAATTCACGTTTCTGCCCGGCATCGTTTACTCCGATCAATTCTTCATCGAGCGCTATAGGCACCGGTGTCCGGGCACAAAGCCGGGCCATCTCCCGCCATTGCCCCTGACGGATAGGTTGTTCGATAGAATGCAAATCGTATTTTGCCAAAGCATCCAAGCGTTCCAGAGCTGTCTCAGGAGCGAAAGCGCCGTTCGCATCCACCCTCAGTTCCACGTCTTCCCTACCGAAACGGCGACGGATAAATTTCAATAAGTCGAGCTCCGACTGAAAATCAATGGCTCCGATTTTCACTTTTATACAATGAAATCCGGCATCTAATTTAGCCCGGATTCGTTGCAACATCGTTTCCCGGTCTCCCATCCAGATGAGTCCGTTGATTTCGATCCCTGCTTCGCCGGCAGAAAAAGCAGAAGGAAAATAAATCCGCTTTCCTCCTTGCCGCAAATCGGCGAATGCCATCTCCACACCAAAACGGATCGAACTCCATTCCTGAAGAGAGGCTATCTCTATTTCAGCGATACGATTACAAACCTCTCTCAGCTTTTCTTCATAATCCGGCCGGTCTTCAGCACTTAATCCCCGGAAGAGAGCACACTCGCCAAGCCCGAAGCAGGTCTCCGCGCCTTCCTCCCAAATCCGGATAAAATAAGTATCCTTATCCAACAGAATCCCCCGGGACGTCCCGGAAGGTTCTTTGAAATGAAGCCGATATTTCTGAAAAGATGCTTTCAACATGATACCGATAACCTGATCGAATAAAGAATTCAAGGAAATTTGGGAAATTGATCGAAATCCGGATCCCGTTTCTCTAAAAAGGCATTCTTCCCTTCCTGGGCTTCAGCCATCAAATAATACATCAAAGTCGCGTCTCCGGCAAATTCCATCAGTCCGTGTTGCCCATCCAATTCGGCATTCAAAGCCCGTTTTATCATTCGGATAGCCATAGGACTACGTTTCATAATGGTTTTACACCAATCCACCGTCTCGTCTTCCAATTGTTCGAAGGGAACCACTTTATTGACCATTCCCATTTCTTCGGCTTCTTTGGCTGTATATTGCCGACAAAGAAACCAGATCTCACGTGCTTTTTTCTGTCCGACACAACGAGCCAGATACGAAGAACCAAATCCTCCGTCGAAACTCCCTACTTTCGGTCCGGTTTGTCCGAAACGGGCATTCTCGGAAGCGATAGTCAGATCACAGATTACATGCAACACATGCCCGCCTCCGATAGCATAACCGTTGACCATAGCGATCACAGGTTTGGGAAGTGAACGGATTGCCTTGTGCAAATCGAGTACATTCAGACGGGGCACCCCGTTCTCATCTATATATCCTCCTACACCCTTCACATGCTGATCTCCCCCGGAACAAAAAGCTTTATCTCCGGCACCTGTCAACACGACAACCCCGATATCGTTGCGTTCCCGGCAAATCGTCATCGCATCCAGCATCTCTTTATTCGTTTGAGGACGAAAAGCATTATACACCCGGGGACGGTTGATCGTAATCTTTGCAATTCCTTCGAAGAAATCGAATTTGATATCTTCGTATTCTTTTATGGTTTGCCACTTTCTCATAAACTGTTTTATTTAATATATTATCATTCTCCTTGTAAACTCCGGAAGTAACTTTTCAACACCTCTGCATTCTTCAAACGTGGGGTTTCGACCTCCAGGATCACGGGCCATTCGGTTTCATTGAAGAACTCAGGTAAAACACCGGCCAGTTCAACCTCATCGCTTGCTTTGAAATAACGGAAATGATGAAGTTGTGCAAATCCGCAGACATCTACCTCCGTCCCGGTTTCGAAACATTCTTCCAACTCTTCCAGTTCCGAAGGACCGGATATGAATCTGAAAATACCACCCCCGCCATTTTTCATCACAATAATCTTCAAACGAGAGGATATATATTTATTCCACAATGCGTTGGAATCGTACAGAAAACTCATATCCCCGGTGATCAGCGTTGTTATTCCTTCCCTCATCAAGGCAGCCCCCACAGCTGTTGAAGTCGAACCGTCTATCCCACTTGTCCCCCGGTTTCCGTCTACCCGCTTCACCTGAAAATAGTCGAACAGTTGTCCGTAACGCACAGGAGTACTGTTAGCCAGCTGCAAGGCAGATCCTTCCGGCAATGCCGGCAAAATAAGCGAAAAAGCCTTCCAATCCGACCACTCTACCCGACCGGCAAATTCCTCATGACGTACTGCCGCCGATTCTTTCTTTTCTTTCCAACGCAAAGCATAATCAGATGCCCTACCTTTGGCCACCGCTACCAATTGCGGAAAAAAACCTTCTGCTTCCAATTGGATCTGAGTCGTCAGTACCTGCATGGTATCGGCCGGATGCTCGGTACGATCGATACTCCAATGCCAACGAGGCCGGAATTTCCGCAGATAAGCTTTCACATGCCTGGAAATCAACGGTCCCCCGAAAGTAATCAACAACTCCGGACGATATTCCTCCCGCTCTGTCTCTTTTACCGTTGCCAATACCCGGTCGATCGTTCCGATATGCCGCTCAGAAGTCACATTAGCCAGCGTTTCTGTCAATACCACTACATTCGGATAACCCGCCAACCGATGAAGCGCTTCTCTCAACCGGAAATCAGGCCGATGAAATCCGGCCAGAATCATCACCTTCGGGCAATGATCGAAGATATCCACCAGACGTTGCATCACCCCGACCGACAGACTCGGGGCCGGATCGATACATTCGATCGTCCTTACTTCCCGCTCCGGGTAATCCCTCAGCCCATAGAGCGATTCCCGCAAGGGTATATTCAGATGTACAGGTCCCTGCCGGCCTTTCAAAGCGGTATTCAAAGCATCGTTGACCAGACGATTGGCATACCAGTGTTCGTCTGCATGGAACAGTTCGGCCGGTAACTGATAAGAAGCCTTTACAATATTCCGGAAAACCGCTTGCTGCCGGATTGTCTGGCTATCGTCCTGATCGATCCATTCCACCGGACGGTCGGCCGTGATCACGATCAAGGGTAAACGTTGGTAATATGCTTCCGCTATCGCCGGTGCATAATTCAAAGGAGCAGTCCCCGACGTGCATACCAAAGCCACCGGAACACCCGATTGTTGCGCCATACCCAGAGCCATAAAAGCGGCACTCCGTTCGTCGAGCACGACAAAGTGCCTGATTTGTTTCTCACGGGCAAATGCAACCAACAAAGGAGCATTTCTGGAGCCCGGCGATAATACCACCTGACGGATTCCTTTTTCTTTCAGAACCTCTATCAATATCTTTATTCCTTCTTTATCTGTAGTTAAGTATTCCATATTCCGACGACAAAATTTATTTATCGCTATACTGTACGATATCCAACAAGGTCCTCGATTTCAATTCAGTTTCTTCCCATTCTTTCCGGGGATCGGACAAGGCCGTAATCCCCCCTCCGATATGTAATCTGATTCTATCGGGCCACAACTCCATACTACGTAAATTCACAAACCAATCCCAACATCCGTCACCCGATACCGGCCCCACATACCCGGCATAATACCGCCGGTTACGTCCTTCTATCCGCCTGATCATCGGAAGAGCCGATCCAGCAGGTACCCCTCCCACCGCAGGAGTCGGATGCAAAGCACGACGTACCCGGTCGGTCAGCCCGGGAGTCAGTTTTCCCACATGCTGAAAAACGGTACACAAATGTTCAACCTGTCCGGCTTGTTTTGAAAAGGGGCCCTCCTGTCGCCATTTTTCTCCACATACCGTCTCTAACAGCTCTGCCATATATTCCGTTACGATAGCCTGTTCCTCGATCTCCTTCTGCCCCCAAGCTCCTGATGTTCCTACCCTTCGGGTACCCGCCAGAGCCATAGTCTCGGTTCCAGCCGCCGACTGCCTCAAGAAAATCTCCGGTGTCGCTCCCAACCAACAGGTTTTACCAGGAACAAAAACCAAAAACACAAAAGCTTCCGGATAACGATCAGCCAAAGCAGTATACCAGACAGCCGCTTTTTCATAAGCCCGTTCCTGTAAAGTAATTGTTCTGGACAAAACCATCTTGCGTACCTGACCTTGTTTTAAGGCCGCTACCATCGCCGCCACCTGACTTTCATATTCTTCCCAGGAAATATCCGGTTCCTGCCCGGGTTTAATATCGGTTAGCCCCATAGTCCCGCTTAAGCCGGTCCGGATTTCAATATCCGTCGTTACCTCCCTAAAGGTTATATCTCCCCGGATAAACCAGGCAGGTACTTCTTCAGATTCGGCAAAAGGAACCAGAATAAATCCCTTTCCCTGTTCTCCAACCTGACGGAAAGGGGCAACTTCACCGTCCAGCTGAGCGCCGAAAACAGATTCTCGTTCTCCCGGTAAACGATAGGAATAAAAAGGGGTTCCCTGCTTCAAACAAAGCGTTTGTGCTTCTGCAACTGTCATTTTTATCACTGTTTAGTAGATATCCTGCAAAAGTATCCAAAATTATACAATTAAATATCGGTTTAATTTGTTTTCTTCTTATCCCACTTCAAGGAAAAAGGATTTCCTCCGTCAAAGTTAAATAATGTAAGGATTTAAACATTCATTTTATCAAACTCGTACCTAGGACAGCAAAAGCGATAACAAATTCAAAAAATATAAAACACTTAATTTCAAGCTTATATTTATTAATTAAATTTATTCAAACTATGGCAACAAATTCCAAAAAAACAGGAACGGCGGCAAAAATCGGCGTAATGACCCTGGCTATCATGAACGTTGCAGCAGTAGTGAGTCTTCGTGGTCTGCCGGCAGAAGCCGAATATGGCCTGAGTTCGGCTTTCTATTATCTGTTCGCTGCAATCGTATTTTTAATCCCGACTTCGTTGGTAGCGGCCGAACTAGCGGCCATGTTCTCCAACAAAGAAGGTGGGGTATTTCGTTGGGTCGGTGAAGCTTACGGAAAAAGATACGGCTTCCTGGCTATTTTCCTGCAATGGATCGAAAGTACCATCTGGTATCCGACCGTATTGACCTTCGGTGCTGTATCCATTGCCTATATTGGCATGAATAATGTACATGATGCAGCACTGGCTTCTAACAAAGTCTTTACCTTGGTCACTGTATTGGTCATCTACTGGTTAGCCACTTTTATTTCACTGAAAGGATTGGGCTGGGTAAGTAAAATCTCAAAAATCGGCGCAACGGTAGGAACTATTATTCCGGCCGGTTTACTGATTCTTTTCGGTATTATCTATTTAGCAACCGGAGGGCATAACAACATGGATATGAGTCAGGGATTCTTCCCGGACCTGTCCAATTTCAATAACCTGGTATTAGCTTCCAGTATATTCCTGTTTTATGCCGGTATGGAAATGTCCGGTATTCACGTTATGGATGTAAAAGAACCCGCCAGTAAGAACTATCCTAAAGCCATCTTTATCGGTGCCATCATTATCGTTGTCATTTTCATTCTAGGTACTTTTGCCCTGGGATTGATTATTCCGGCTAAAGAAATCAACTTAACCCAAAGTTTATTGGTCGGTTTTGACAATTATTTGGCTTATCTTCATATTCATTGGGCTTCGCCAATCATCGCCATCGCCTTGATGTTCGGTGTATTAGCCGGAGTTCTAACCTGGGTTGCCGGTCCGTCAAAAGGTATTTTTGCCGTCGGTAAAGCCGGTTATCTGCCTCCTTTTTTCCAAAAAACGAATAAAATCGGAGTACAGAAAAACATCCTGATCATTCAGGGGTGCATCGTTACTTTATTGGCCTTATTATTTGTTGTCATGCCTTCTGTCCAATCTTTCTATCAGATGCTTTCACAGTTGACCGTATTGCTATACCTGATTATGTACATGCTGATGTTTACAGCAGCCATCACTTTACGGTATAAAATGTCCAAAGCCGATCGTCCTTTCGCTATCGGACGGAAAGGAAACGGCCTGATCTGGATAGTGGCAGGCATCGGTTTCCTGGGTGCCCTGCTGGCATTCGTATTAAGCTTTATCCCACCTTCTCAGATTGCAACCGGAAGTAATACCGTATGGTTTACCGTACTGATCCTGGGGTGCATTATCTTTGTAGCCATACCACTGATTATTTATTCTTTGCGTAAGCCGTCCTGGAAAGATCCGAATACGGAAATCCAACCTTTTCATTGGGAAGTTGCTCCGGTTACTGCTACTACAACAAACCCAGCCACAGTAACCCCCACTCCGGTAACAACCCCGGCCGGCACTCCTCAGACTAATACATCGACCGGGCAAACAACAATTCCCCCAACGCTGGGAGCAAAAGAAAACCCGACTTCACAAAAATAATCCCTTTTTCTGTTCCGGCTTATTTTCAATAAATCCGGAACAGAAAAAATTAAATTTTGAATCATGAAAAAGACCATAAAAATAACCGACCTCGAAGCCATTGTCAAACAAGCTCATGAGAAAGTAAAAAATCTGAAAGGCGGAAAGAATGCCGACTATATCCCTTTCCTGGCTAAAATCGATCCTAACCTTTTCGGTATCGCTGTCTGTCTACCCACGGGAGAAGTCATCGAAGCCGGAGATACAACCTATGTTTTCGGTATCGAATCTATTTCTAAAGTCCATACAGCTGTATTGATACTCAAACAATATGGAGCCGAAGCCGTATTGAAAAAGATAGGCGCCGATGCAACCGGGCTTCCTTTCAACTCCATCATGGCAATCTTACTGGAAAAGGATCATCCGAGTACCCCCTTGGTCAATGCCGGCGCTATCAGTGCCGATAGTATGGTTAAGCCCATCGGTGATCCCAATTCGAAATGGGCTGCTATTGCCGACAATATGGCCGATCTATGCGGTAGCGAATTAATATTACAAGACGAACTTTACAAATCGGAATCCGCCACAAATTTCAACAATCGTTCTATCGCCTGGTTATTGAAAAATTACAACCGGATTTACGACGATCCGGACATGTCGCTGGATCTCTATACCCGACATTGCTCTATGGGAGTAACGACCAAACAGTTAGCGATAGCAGGTTGTACGATAGCTAACAAAGGTAAAAATCCGGTAACCGGTAAACAGGTATTCGATGAATCCCTGATGCCCCATATCATTTCCCTGATCACTGCTGTCGGTTTCTACGAACACACCGGCGACTGGATCTACACCAGCGGTATCCCTGCCAAAACCGGAGTCGGTGGCGGCGTGATGGGCTGTCTGCCCGGCGTATTCGGTATTGCAGCCTTTGCTCCTCCATTAGACGATGCCGGAAACTCGGTGAAAGCACAAGCTGCCATCAAATACATCGCCCGGGAACTCGGAGTCAATGTCTTCAGTGGCGACACTGTAGAAATTATAAAATAACTCATAAAGTCGTTTCCCCTGCGAGCGCTTCGTTTACGTCCCCGATGCGTCCCACCGAAAGTCCCGTAAATTAAGTACCCGCAGGGGACACCGACTTTACAAACTTTATGAACTTTACAAATTTTATAAACCCATAGACCATGGTACAGAACGATAAACCTATCGTAAAATTCCTGAACATTATGGTATTGCTCAGTAGCATACTGGTTCTGGTAATTATTTCTATCGAATTATTATCTGCAACAACGATTTTATCCGAACGCTTTATTCTGAATACCCATTTAATGGTCTGTACGATTTTCCTGGCAGATTTCTTTGTCCGCTGGTATTTTAGTCAGGAAGGATGGCATTTTCTGGGTCATCATATCTTTTTATTATTGATTTCTATCCCCTATCTGAATATCGTATATATTTCTTCCGCCCATCTTTCCCATGCCACCTGGGTTTTACTGCGTTTAATTCCTATCGCCCGGGGTATCTACGGTATATCGATCATCGTCAGCTGGATGACCCGCAGTAAAGTAACCAATCTGTTCGTCACCTATCTGTCCATCGTCTTTGTTATCATTTATTTTTGCAGCATCATGTTCTACTTCGTCGAGCATGGCCCAAACCCCATGGTCAAAGACTACTGGGATGCCTTCAACTGGTCATTGATGAACGTCACTACCGTCGGTTCCAACATCTTCGGCGTCACAAAATTAGGCCAATCGCTGGCTGTTATCCTAGCCGCTTCAGGCATGGTATTTTTTCCGATTTTCACTGCATTCGTAGTGGACAACTTCCAGAAAAAGCGGAAAGAAGCGGAAACACCGACACACAATTGATTCTAAAGACCTGAAACAGTATTTCTGTATCGTTTTTAGTTACAACAGTCAGACTTGACTTTAAAACCTTTATAACCGTTAAAACCGCCGTTACTATTTAAAAAGTAGGTTTATTTTTTCTTTCTATTCCGATTCCGGTTTTTATGCCGTCAGACTGGTTCGCCTGGAACGGTCCGTTAAGGCTTTCCTTCACTGACCGGCGGAACTCCTCACTCCGTTCGTCAGACACCACCGGTCGGGCGTTCGGAAACCCTAACCGGACCCTCGTTCCTGCTCCAATGGTCCTCCGGTATAAAACCCGGAATCTAACGTTAGAGCTAACCGGCAAAGAAAATACAAACGGAAATTTACAGCCATAGGAAACCGGACTGTTCGGCTTATTTTCGGGGAGAATGGTATTTCTCAAATCAAGATTAGTCTGCAATTCAGTGATAACGTAAGTCGGAGGTGTTCGTGTTTAGAGACCATTGGAGCTCTGTCGAGTGTCGTCTTGCTTTTTCTGAACGCCCGACCGGTGGTGTCTGACGAACGTA
>NZ_CFKYFN010000028.1:0-2845 GCF_985060555.1 Odoribacter sp.
CTTATTCTCACGTGCGAGCCACCCGGCGGCGAGTGCGGTTTCATCAGCCGCAAAATTTAGCCTTCTCGCAAGCTCGGCAATGGTTATAAGTCCGGTTTCTCCTAATTTTTCAAAGATGATCCCGGCTTTAAATCCTATATTTGCTTTTTCCATGATAAAGTTTATATTTTAATGGTTCAAAAATATGTATATATTTTATTATTCAAAGCGTGTAGAAATACAAATTAGAATTTACCCCGTTAATAAATTTTAACAATATAGATATTACGTTCTATTCATTTCATTTTGCGGATGAAAAGAACTTTACAACTCTATCTTATAGGGGGTTAATTTAGTAATACCTTACTGAAAAACAACGCTCTGAAACATTCCCTGTCACCGTTAAACAGGCACAAATATCTCCCCTTTACATCCTCAAAGAAGATATAATACAGGCAGGAATTAATGCCGAATCTATTTGTTCCGATGATCTTTGCATGGCTTAATTTTTGGCGTACTTGTTTTTCCGTCAGCCCTTCGATGTATATCAACCCTTTCATGTTTCCCATTTGTCCGGGGGTGATCTTAAGCGAACTAAGTAGTTCTTTGAGGTCAAACAGCTTAGGAGTGTTTGACAAGCAGTTTAGGGACTGTTTTCGCTGTGTCTTTTCCATTGCTATAAGGATTTCGCTTGTGCCCTACACCAAGCCAATAAACATAAAAAAAGCGGAAGGGCATTCGCCTATCCGCAAGCGAGGGAGTCCAAGCCCTATACACACAAACAGGAGATACCCCCCGCATATCACGGGGAGCATTTATCTGTTTCTCTGTGTATAATGCAATTTTTGGACTTTTCGCTTGCACAGAAATCAGCTAAACGCTTTTTTTCTCAAAATGTAAAAACACGGTCGGTTTACGACCGCACAAAGATAACAAATTGTTGGCTAAAAGGGTTTACGAACCTTTTATTTTTTTGCCCTATTATCTTAAATTCAGTGTTTATGAAATACCAAGTTCTTTTTGAACATCCTTGTTTGCAGATGAAAAGATACTTTTGCAGTACCTTAATGTTGTCCGCATGGTGGGAGAACCGTACCGATCAGCCGGGTGCGCAATATCATTTTATAATAACCGATAGGTTGTTTTTATGGTGTAACGCCCCGATATCGCTTTCTTTTTTTGTATCTTTATGTAGAAAATATTGCGTATTAACTGTTAATTTCGAAAAATGATGTATCTTTGCGGCTTTCAAAATTGTAAGTATAGAATTTATAATTAAAATATTAGGTTTCAAAAGTATAAAGGTTTTTGGTTAGTTGCTCTTTCTGGGGTAGCAGATATTTTATAGTAAGTTATATGCAAAAAAAACAGAAAAAAGTTGGAAATATTGATTTTTTTTATAAACACACACACACACACACACACACACGAGTGTGTGTAGAAACCTATATTTAAGACTTTTCAAGGTAATTCTCCTTTCTTTTTTATCGTGTTCCGTTCTTTTCGTTTCCGCTCAAGAGACACGGGATTCCGTGAAAATATATTTCCACAAGGGTAGAACGGAAATAGATCTCTCTTTACGGGATAACAGGCGGTCGTTAGAGAAGATCAGCCGCCGGATATTGGAATACAGGCCGGACACGGCTTTCTCTATCTGCAAGATTATGGTGGTCGGTGCGGCGTCCCCCGAGGGGAGCATCGAACTGAACAGGCGTTTGTCTGAACTAAGGGCGAAACGTTTGTTCGATCACGTGTGCGGTTACTCGCCGCTACCCGACACGCTGAAAACGTCGGTATTCGTGGGGCGTGACTGGAGGGGATTGCTGCGTTTGGTGGAGAATGATCCCGGAATGCCCGGTAAATCGGAAACGGTGGAGCTTCTGCAAGGTATTGTTTCCGAGGTGGAAGCAAGTGGAAACGGGGAGAACAAGATAAATGAATTGAAACGCTTGCGGTACGGCATCCCATATCGGTACATGTATCGGAATTTGTTTCCGGATCTTCGTGCATCTTGTTTGTATATTTGGTATGAATCGAAACGGAAGTCGTTCCCTGCCATGCAGGTTATCTCCCACCTGCATGATACATTGTACTTACCTTGTAAGCTTTCTCCGTTCGGTGGAGAAACGGGCGGTTTCCAGTCTGGGGAAAAACATGGGCCTTTTTACATGGCCGTGAAAACGAACATGCTTTATGATGCGTTGCTTGTGCCGAATATAGGGGTGGAGTTTTACGTCGGAAAGAACTGGTCCTTGGCCGGGAATTGGATGTATGCCTGGTGGAAAAGCGACCGGCACCATAACTACTGGCGGCTCTATGGCGGGGATCTGGAAGTGCGCCGCTGGTTTGGCAGGAAAGCGTCGGAAAAACCGCTTGCAGGGCATCACATCGGTCTCTACGGTCGGATATTCACCTACGACTTCGAGACCGGGGGGACGGGCTACATGGGCGGCAAGCCTGGCGGTACGCTTTGGGATAAGATGAACTATTCGGTAGGTCTGGAGTATGGTTATTCGCTGCCCGTCGCCCGTCGTCTGAATCTGGATTTCGTCATCGGTGTGGGCTATTGGGGTGGAGAATACCATAAATATGCCCCTATCGACGGCCATTATGTCTGGAAGGAGACCCGACGGCGCCACTGGTTTGGTCTCACGGAGGCGGAGATTTCGCTCGTATGGCTCTTGGGCCGTGGCAACTACAACGAGAAGAAAGGAGGCAGGCAGTGATACGGATACGCTTTTGTCTGGTGTTCATATTTTTATGGATGGGACTGACGGCTTGTGAGCATAAGGATTTATGTTACGATCATCCGCACTTTGCCACGGTGCGGGTAATATTCGACTGGACCAAGATTTCCAATCATGAC
>NZ_CFKYFN010000029.1:0-1351 GCF_985060555.1 Odoribacter sp.
CAAAAATATCGTTTTATTTTGGCAAAACAAAAATTTTCTATACATTTGCACCACCAAAACGGATAACTCCGGATTGGCGCGGATGATTCCGTAGCTCAGCTGGTAGAGCACAACACTTTTAATGTTGGGGTCCTGGGTTCGAGCCCCAGCGGGATCACGGAAAGGCAGCCGATAATCGATCGATTATCGGCTGCCTTTGTCTTTACCCTATCCTATCGAAATCTGCAGCCGAAAAAATCAGGCATTTTTCTTTTTCCGATTTTAATTCATTTTTACAAAGTCTGCATTTTGTTCAAAACAACGGTCAAAATGCAATTTCGCGTCATACCTCGATATTTTTATTGCTCCGCAACTCCGTCCATCGTAAATATATATTCAAATAAGATATAGAAAAAGTTCAATATCACACAAATAAAATTACCATTCTTCGATTTCGCAACTATTTTATCCGAAAATTATTTGTCTGATTCCCGGTAAAATGCTTATTTTTAATTAAGAAACATTCAACGACTATGAAAAGATTCGTTTTATTATTTTTCGCTTTGCTCGGTTATTCGCTACATGCGACGGGTCAGGAACAACGTATTGCGGGATTCATCTATGCCACCGATCCGACGGAGGCAATACCTTTCGCTTCATTGTGGCTGTACGATCCGGCGACCGGAGAACCCGAATACGGGACGCTTACATCTGTCAACGGTTATTACGAGTTAGACGCCATTGCCACCAACCGGACCTACCGGCTCGAAATATCGGGTCCGGGTATCCAGCCGCAGACCCGGCAAATCGAGATAGCTTATGTGCCCGGCATAGAAGGACGGCGCTACTTTCATTTCCCTGTCATCCGCAGCCAGAAGGATCTCGCTACCGTACAGCCCGTGGAAACGTACCTTCCCAAACAGATTGCCCCCGATGCCCGGACGATCGAGGATCTTTACAGCCATATTCCGGGCATAACCTACGAAGATGGTTATCTGATCGACGAAAACGGTGGTACGGTATGTCTTATGTTCAACGGACTTATCCCAACAAATCCGATGGAATACGAGACACTCATGAATGCATCGACTGCTCTCAACGTAACACGTATCGAATATTATCGGTTCGATTATGCGGAAACTCCCTATTATGACAGCGCCCTGAATTTCGTATTGAATCTGACGATCAACGTTCCTGATATTTCCGACCCCAATTGGGGGTTATAACTTTTTCCGCCCCGTCTTCACTCTATTTTATATTCTTTTCAAACTCCGCAACTATGAGACACCCCCGACTTATCCCCGTTCTTCTTCTGATCATCATAACGAGCCTGGCGACACCGCTCCAGGCGCAAATCGTCCTGAAAGGTAAA
>NZ_CFKYFN010000030.1:0-1422 GCF_985060555.1 Odoribacter sp.
ATTACCTTTATTCCCCAATTACACAACTTTTTTTGAAATATTTTAATGATTTATGCCACAAAACATATTTTAATAGAAATTTTGGTGCGGTTGCCCTGTGTTGGGATTGTGTTTCCAAAAGTCCCCCTCTGATGTGTAGCGAATTTTGGCCCGGTTGGTTCGACCATTGGGGATGTCCCCACGAAACCTGGAGTACGGAAGCTTTGGTAGAAGGAATGAAAGCTATGCTGGACCGGAATATTTCGTTTAGTCTTTATATGGCACACCGCTTATAGTGGGCAGTAACCGAAGCATCTCCACCAGATTGTGACCGATCTGGGAGAGGTGACTGAAGTGACCGGTTTCCGTTATCTGCCGCGGGCAGAAGCGAACCTGCCGGGGATGATCAAAGACTATCGGATTTTTGTGAAAACCGAACCGTTTAAATATTAAAGCGATATTTTCATTTTGTCGGCAATCGGGCTGCTACAAAAGAAAATGCAAAGATGCGCGAATCGGTATACGAGAAATAGAAGCTTAAGTGTATCTTATACTTTTAACTGTAGAAAAAATTTGCCTTATAATTATTTTTTTGCTTGTTTTGTAAAAAAATTTTACGAGGTGGAAAGTATAAGGTATTATGAACAAGAGGCTGATTTCAAAGTCGCTGTAGATTGTATTATTTTTGGTTTCGATGAGGAAGGATTAAAGTTGTTGTTATTAAAGCGGAATTTTGAACCTTGTAAGGGAGAATGGTCTCTGATGGGAGGTTTTTTGCGGGCGGATGAGAATCTGGACCAGGCGGCGGAACGGGTATTGAGGGATTGCACCGGCTTGGAAAAAGTTTATATGGAGCAATTGATGACATTCAGTGATGTGGGGCGTGATCCTGGAGCCCGTGTCGTTTCTGCCGCTTATTTTGCTTTGATGGATATCCGTAATTATGATAAAGAGGCGGTGAGTTCATATAATGCAGCATGGGTACTGTTGGAACAAGTGCCTCCTCTGATCTTCGATCACAACCAGATGGTTACGAAAGCTTTGGGGCGTTTGAGGAGACGGGCGACCAATTGTCCGGTAGGTTTCAACCTGTTACCTCAGGAGTTTACGCTTCCTTCTTTACAGATGCTTTACGAGGCGATTTTCGGATGTGAAATCGACAAACGTAATTTCCGGAAGAAGATCCATAGCATGAATATCCTGATCAATACGGGTAAAAAGGACTACTCTACTTCGAAAAAAGGAGCTTATCTCTACTCTTTCGACGAAGAAAAATACAATAGTATGCTCGAGAATGGATATAACCAGAACTTTTTTAATATTTGATATTATTAGAGTTATAAAGCAGGGCGACCGCACCAAAATTCCTCTAAAAAGTTTATCATTGCAAAATGAATACCTCTAATTATTTTTCAGAAGTGACAGATCCTCGTGTAACAGGTC
>NZ_CFKYFN010000031.1:0-55369 GCF_985060555.1 Odoribacter sp.
ATGTCCCGGAATAATATTTTCTCAAAAGAGTAACCTGTCGGTCAAATTTATCTTTTTGCATCTTAAAAAACGTTCGATTAAATTAGTTGAAAGTTCATAAAGTTTAAAAAGCTATTGGATCCTGCGGGCACTTAGTTAATTGACAATTGTCGCGTGACAATTGACCACATATTTTCCAATCTGTGGTTTCTTCTTTATTTGTTTGATAATCAATGATTTTTTTCTTCATCCTATTTCTCATTTTTCTTTTCTTATTATTTTCTAATGGAAGCAAAGCTTCCAGACAATTGTCAATTGTCATTGGTCAGCTGGCAATTATTCTTTTTGCGGATTCCCGCAAAAAGAATCGAACGTTTTTTAAGATGCAAAAAGATAAATTTGACCGACAGGTTACTCTTTTGAGAAAATATTATTCCGGGACATTGGAGAAAAGGGAAAAGCAGGAATTTCGGGAAATGTTGAACGATCGGAATTTGGAAAATGTGTTTCGGCAGTTGAGTCAGGGAGATATTTTGGCTGAAAAGCTGGAGGAATATAAACAATACGATGCCCGGAAAGCTTTCGGCAAATTCAGCAGGCAACAAAAATCGCTTCGTCATAAAAAGAGGATTATCCGGATTCTTACTGCAGCAGTGGTGGTTTTACTTTTAGGAATGAGTTGGTTACTGAATCTTGGATTACCGGAGGTAGAAGTTGTTCCACCGGCACAGCAGGAGACGATTCGCCCCGGGAGTTACAAAGCTATATTACGACTGACAAATGGCGAGACGGTGAATCTCGAGCGGGATTCCATGCAGGTACTGGAAAAAAATGGGACTCAGATTAGTTATGCAGAGGGAAAGATTACTTACCGATCTACGCCTCAAATACAGGAATTGGCTTATAATGAATTGATTGTGCCCACAGCCGGAGAGTGTTACATCACGTTGGAAGATCATACGAAAGTATGGATAAATGCAGAATCGAAAATAAAGTATCCGGTGCAGTTCACTGCTGGGGAACGTAAAGTGTATTTGGAAGGAGAAGCCTATTTCGACGTGGCCGAAGACGGACGTCCTTTTCAGGTAATTACTTCTCAGGGAGAGGTGACCGTATTGGGGACGGCTTTCGGAATAAGTTCATACATGGATAAAGCAGAATATACCACCTTAGTGAGAGGCTGTGTACGTTATACTTCCCATACAAAGAAAAGCGTAATCTTATCGCCAGGTGAACAGGCTATCCTGGAAAGGTCCGGTGAATTAATCAGTCGTAAAGTCGAAGTTGAAGAATATGTAGGCTGGAAAGACGGGGTTTTTGTTTTCAGGGATAAGCCCCTGGAGGAAATTATGGAAACACTGTCCCGTTGGTACGGATCTGAAGTGGTTTTCCGGAATGAGGAAATGAAACAGCTGAAATATACCGGTAGTCTCGAACGGTATGATTCGATCAATACTTTCCTGCAAGTGTTGGAAAGACTCCAGGATATTCATTATGAAATAGATAATAATAAAATCCTGTTATCTCGAAAGTCTTCTTAATTACTTAACTAAATTACAATGGTATGAAAAAAAATCGTCTGATCCGATTTCCGGGCCTTTTAAAGAGGTTTAGGAAAAATTTGATGTTTATCAAATGTTGTATTGTTTTCATTTTTGTTTTTAGCCTGAATTTATCGGCTCATGTTTTTTCTCAAAGCAAGCTGGTGACTTTAGACTTGAAAGAGGTTTCTGTGGAGAAATTTGTCGATGCCGTGAAACAACAAACCGGTATGAAAATGATGTATAATTCCGGTGTGGTGCGGGAAGCTGGTCAGGTTTCCGTTCAGGTTAAAGACAAAGAATTGAGCGAAGTGTTGGATATGGTATTGAAAAAAGTGAATTTGGAGTATGAGCTGTACAATGATATCATTCTGATTCGTGCAAAAGGAGAAGTACCGGCCGGGCCGAAAGTACTGAAAGGGGTGGTGAAAGATAAAAGCGGGGCGGTCTTACCGGGAGTGACCGTCGTAATTAAAGGGACGACCTTAGGCGTATCGACCGACATCGATGGAAAATATTCGATCACCATTCCGGAGGATGGGAAAGAAACGGTATTGATGTTTACATTTGTCGGCATGAAGCCACAGGAGGTCAGATATGCCGGGCAAGAAACGTTGAATGTGATATTGACCGAGGAAGTGGCGGAAATGGAAGAGGTGGTGGTCAATGGTTATTTTACCCGGAAGAAGGAGAGCTTTACCGGTGTATCCAAGACCTTCTCCGGAGATGAACTGAAGACTATTTCTACGGGAAATATCCTGAATACCTTGTCTGTGCTCGATCCTTCTTTTACTAAAGTGGTGAATAATGAAATGGGTAGTGACCCGAATACGATTCCTGATTTTGAAATCCGGGGGTCCAGTAGTTTGAAGGCCGAGTATGAAAACAATCCGAATATGCCGACTTTTATTATGGATGGTTTCGAAGTAACCGCTCAGAAGGTGTTCGACCTCGACCCCAACCGGGTACGTTATATCACTATTCTGAAAGATGCATCGGCTACAGCGATTTACGGCTCACGTGCTGCCAATGGTGTTGTGGTGATCGAGACAGTACTTCCCAAAGCCGGAAAATTGCAGTTGTCTTATAACGGTAGTGCCAACTTCGAAATAGCCGATCTTTCGGATTATAATCTGATGAATGCAGAAGAAAAACTGGAATACGAAGTGCGTTCCGGATTGTATGAAAAATCTTCCAAACCCGGATGGACGGATGATAAGTTGGATGCATATAACCGGATTCTGAAATTGGTGAAGGAAGGAAATGATGTGGATTGGTTGTCCATTCCGGTACGGGAATTGGGGGTCGGCCATAAACATACCGTAATGGCAGAAGGTGGAAACGAATCGTTCCGTTATGCTTTCGATCTTTTCTATTCGAATAAAGTCGGAGTGATGAAAGGCTCGAAACGGGATAATTACGGTGGAGGGATCCGGCTTCAATATAACCTGAAAAACCTGAAATTCTCCAATTATGCTTCCTTCGATCATTTGAAGTCGGTCAATTCCCCTTACGGAAGTTTTAGTTCTTACCTCTATTATAATCCCTATTATAATCCTTATGATGAAAACGGGAATGTGAAAAAGGTCCTCTATTCTTATGAATATTATGACCGGGGAATTACCTCGAAGACCATGTATAATGAATTGTACAATGCGGTATTGCCTTCTAAAAATCAGCAGACTTCTAATAATTTTCTGAATAATTTCTCGATAGAATACGATATTATTCAGGGATTGAAATTGAAGGCCAATCTTTCGTTAAGCGTGGATAATGGAAAGACCGATGTTTATAAATCCTATGAAAATACCGAATTTTTGGACAAAGAGAAAAAAGGGAGTTATGCCCAGTCGACTTCCAATGATTTCAGTTATGATATTAACGTCATCTTATCATATTTTAAGAGCCTGAAAAAACATTTTATCAACCTGGGGTTTGTGTATAACCTTCAGGAAAAACAGTATGACAATACCAGTATCTACGTTGTCGGTTTTCCCAATGCGAACATGGATCATGTGTCGATCGGTTCGGGGTATCAGGAAGGGGCGAAACCCGGAGGTAGTTTCGATGTGACCCGCCTGGTCGGTTTTGTGGGTAACCTGGGATATACGTATGACAATCGTTTCTTGTTGGATGCTTCTGTTCGAAGCGACGGTTCGTCTATTTACGGTTCGAACAACCGCTGGGGTACTTTCTGGTCGGTCGGTGTCGGATATAATATCCATAACGAAAAATTCATGAAAGACTGGGGCGTGATCAACCTGTTGAAGATCAGGGGATCTATCGGGACAACCGGTGGGCAAAACTTTAGTCCTTACCAGGCCATGGCCATGTATTCCTATAACGATAGCCGGATCAATACCATTTCTTACAGCGGCTATCTGGGAGCCATTATGAAGGCTTTCGGAAATAAAAACCTGAAATGGCAGAAGGTAGAAAAACAAAACGTAGGGTTGGATTTCGAAATCTTCCATAGTCGTCTGACCGGATCTTTCAATGTATACCGGGATTTATCGAAAGATGTGCTGATCGACGTATCTATTGCTCCGTCTTTGGGTTTTTCTTCTTATAAAGAAAATTTGGGAGAAGTAGAAAACAGTGGGGTCGAACTATCCTTAAAAGGTACGGTACTCCGGGATGTCAAACGGGAATTGAACTGGGATATTTTCTTCAATCTGGCACACAATAAAAATAAAGTGAAGAAAATCAACAAAGCTTTGACAGCCTTTAATGCCGACCAGGATTCCAAAGTGGAAAACAAACCGATGATCCGTTACAAAGAAGGGTTGTCGCAGAATACCATCTGGGTGAATGAATCTTTGGGAATCGATCCGGCTACCGGTGATGAAATATTCCTGGATATGAACGGGAATAAAGTGAATAAATGGGATAGTAAAAATTACAAACCCTGGGGATCTTCCGATCCTAAAATTTATGGAACGGTCGGAACGATGTTTATGTATAAAGGCTGGGAGTTGAATGCGCATTTATATTATAAATACGGTGGTTATATTTACAATCAGACCTTAGTCGACAAAGTGGAGAATGTAAATCCCAACGAGAACGGAGACCGGCGAATTCTGTACGACCGTTGGAATGAACCGGGAGACGTGGCAAAATTCAAAAAGGTAAGCGATGTTTCGGTCACTAATCCGACTTCCCGCTTTGTGGAAAAAGAAAATTATATTCAGCTTCAGGCTTTATCTGTGAGTTATGATTTCCGGAGTGCGAAATTGAAAGAGTGGGGGATTCAGCGCTTGAAAATCTCCGCTATCGGAAACGATGTTTTCACTTCTTCCACGGTGCGGATGGAAAGAGGTACTTCCTATCCTTTTGCAAGGACTTTTTCACTGGCTGCTCAAATCACTTTTTAATCGGACAATACTATGAAAAAATTAATAAATAAAACGATCATTCTTTCGCTCTTTGTGGCATTGACCGGCTGTAACGACTGGCTGGACGTTTCTCCGAAAGCGGATATGAAAGCAGAGGATCTGTTCGGTACTGAAGCCGGATTCAGAGATGCTTTGGTAGGTGTTTATGCATTGATGTGCGGTACGAATAGTTACGGCAGAGATCTGACGTACGGCTACCTGGATGTATTGGCTCAATATTACAACAGTCCGTTGAAAACAACTTCTTCCGGTTATGAGCATAATTTCAAAAATGCAGCAGAATATAAGTATACCGAGAAAACAGAGGAAAGTCGCATTAGCTCTATTTGGAGTAATCATTTTTCTGCTGTAGCCAATATCAATCAGGCCATGTTGTTCATCGACGAAAATAAAGGGGTTTTTACTTCACCCGAGGTACATGATGTGTATAAAGGAGAATTTCTGGCTTTGCGGGCTTTTCTGCATTTCGATATACTCCGTTTATTCGCTCCTTCGGCTGCGATGAATAATAATAAAGGATTGGACGCATTGGCTATTCCTTATATAGATGTTTTTACGAATATCGCCCAGTCCCAGTTGACGGTGAAAGAGGTTTTGAAAAAAATAGAAACGGATTTGTTGGCTGCAAAACAGTTGATGAAAGGGAAAGAAGAATTTAAATTTTCCGATACTTCCGATCCGTTGTATAACCGGAAACAAAGAATGAATTATTATGCGGTGACAGCACTTTTAGCCCGGGTATATCTTTGGGGAAACGATAAAGAGGCGGCTTTGAAAGAAGCAAAGGAAATTATCGGTGAAGCCGGCGGAGAAAGTCCTGCTTCTTATGAATTGGCCAATAGTGCTGCTACTACTTCCGATCCGATGTTCAATAAAGAGTTGATTTTCACATTGGATGTGCAGAAATTGAAAGACAATAGCGATATTTATTTTACCGAGAGTTTTTCTTCTACTTCTAATATATTGACGATGTCTTCAAAAGGAAAAACGAATATTTTCAATGGTTCCGGACTGGATAATGAGTTCAGAAATTATTGGATCACCCCGTATTCCGACGGTAGTTCGTTCGTATTGAAGAAATATACCGGAGTAAATTATATTCCGATGTTTAAAATTTCCGAATTGTATCTGATAGCTGCCGAATGTGCTCAAGGGAAGGCTGCCTATGATTATCTCAATAAATTGAGAAATCACCGGGGATTAAGCAGTATTGCGCCGACCGATGATTTAGCCGGTTATATCTTTCAGGAATATCGCCGGGAATTTATAGGTGAGGGACAAATGTTCTTCTATTATAAACGGAAAGCAATGGAAACTATCGGGGCTGAAAATAATATCGCTCATCAAGATGTGAATGCGGTGTATAATTTGCCTATTCCGACAGTAGAAATCGATTTTGGGAATATTAAAAATTAAGCGTTATGAAAAAGATATTTTTTCTTCTTGCTTCAGTGATCCTGTTAGCATGTAGTGAGAATGAACGGATGGTATACGATGAGCATATGCACGATATCTATTATTCCATTGTGACAGATACCCGGGATAGTCTGTATGTTTCCTTGCTGATGGCCGATCAGATTCTGGAGACGACCGTAGATGTGAAGATGTTGGGAAATGTATTGACCAAGCCGCAGAAATTTAAAGTCGAGGTGGTCGGGGAGAGAACGGATGCCAAAGAAGGTATACATTATGAAAAACTTCCTGAATTCTATGAGTTCCCGGCCGGAGAATTTATTTATAAAATGCCTGTGCGGTTGATTAAGGGGGATGCGGCTATTAAACAGAAACCGGTGACTCTTACGTTGAGGCTGGTTGCTACCGGTGAGCTGGGTGTGGCCTATGCCGATAAGTCCGAGATTCGTCTGCTCATTGCCGATATGTTGAAAAAGCCTGAGGGAGAAGGCTATTATGGAGATATGACTGCGTTTAAGAAATTATTCGGCGAATATTCCCAAAAAAAGCATATGATGATCATCGAAATGACCGGACATGATTTTTGGGAAGATACCTATGGTAGTGGAAACGGTAATTATGGCATTTATTACGAGGAAGATTATTACACTCCCTATGCCAGAAAACTGTATAAGATCATTACCGGGAGTGAAATCAGGGATGAAACCGGTAAAGTGATGCAAGGATGGAATGTACCTTAGTCTATGGGTTGTTAATTAAAAAAGAAGATAGCTATGAAAAAATTGAAATATATAGGAATATTATTTTTGTTGATCCTGTTCTCTTGTGTGGATGATGAATCCAGATACGGAGATATCGATATCGATGAGATTAAAATTGAGGGGATCAAAGATTATCAGGAGATCGAAGTGGGAGGGAAATTGACCATCGCTCCGGTAGTGACGACAAAGTTCGGCGAAAAATCGGATCTTTCCTATGTGTGGTATAAATACAATGAAGAACAGTCGGTCGCCGATACCTTGTCTTTTGAAAAAAATCTGGATGTGGTGATCTCGGATGTTTTACCGGGGGTGAAAACTACTTTAAAATTTAAAGTGACCGACAATAAAACCGGTCTTTATGTGATCGAAGAATCCAGTTTTACCACTATCGGTAAATATTCAGGAGGCACCCTGATGTTATGTAAAACCGGTGGAGAGTACGACCTGACGATGTTAAAGAAAGATGGTACCACCCTATACGAAAAGATCTATACTCAAATCAATGAGGGAGAGAAACTCAGTGAGCAGTCCCGAAAAATCATCCTGATCAAACCTTATGCCCGTAACCCGAGACCTTATAAGGCAGTCGTCGTTACTGCAAAAAATAATACGGGAGGCGTATATCTCGATCCCGATTTGTTTGTGCGGAAGGCTTATATGAAAGAGAAATTCTTTTCGGGTGAAGACCTGACCGGAGACATCGGGATCGACGGTTATTGTACGGACCAGGGGAGTGATTATCTGGTGGTGAATGGGAAAGTACACGGGCGGGCCTATGGTTTTGAGGAAACAGCCGTATGGAATCCGGAAATTGTATTTTTGTCGGCTCCTCAGGATTATTCGGCAGCACTTTATGTTGCACAGCCGACAGGCTATCCGTTTTATGCCGCTCCCTTATTTTATGATAACCTGCACGGACGTTTTATGATCAACCAAAGCGGTGGGTATTTTAGTTTTATCGGTGGGGCGAATTCCGATTTTTCGAAATTTGATCCCAAAGCAATGGGAGAAGGGGTAGAATTAGTACTTTCAGGAAGTATGAATTCGACTCTGAATGAAGTATGGGCGTTGATGAGAGATAAAAATAAGAATGAATATTTTTTGATTACCTATAAATTTATTTTTAATGACGACTGGACGTATGATTTTATCTCTCTGTCAAAGCAGGTATTAACCGGAGCAGCCTATCCCGGATTATACAACGCTACGGCGATGATACCCGGAAACAAGGCCGAGGTAGACAATTACATGCCTTGGCATATGGATTCGAAAGGAATTTCGGATATCTTTTTCTATGTCAGCGATGATAAAGTTTATGCTTTTAATGTGAAAACGGCTTCTGAGGGAGTGATTATCGACGGTACGAAAGAGCATTATGCGATCGATGGGGTAGATTGTACAGAAGTAGCTGCTCCGACGACAGAGAATCCGAATGCTACCATGATACAGTTGACTATAGCCATTAAAGACGGGAATATTCCGGCTCCGAATGGGGGAATTGCTGTTTATAAATTGAATAATATCGGTGGACTTGCAGCACAAAAACTTTATACCAAAGCAGGATTTTGTGATGAGGTGGTAGCGACGGTGGAAAAACAAGATTAATATATGAAAGTGATGAAAATAATAAACTTAATCATTGGAATAGCATGCCTGTTAGGGGCATGCCATTCCAATCGCATGCGGATTGAAGGAGAAATCGGAGATATAAAGGAAAATAAGATCTATCTCGGGGAAATAACGAATACCTATTATGGGTTGTTCGATCCGATCGATTCGGCTGAAATTGAAGAGGGTAAATTTACTTTTACGGTAGATTGTGCGAAAAAACAAATGCTCTTTCTGGGATTCAGGCCCGGACAAGGAGGAATGGTATTTGCCGAGGCCGGTAATCTGAAGGTAAAACCTGCAACTGTTAAGAAGGGAGGAGTGGTATGGGAAGTTTCCGGGTCTGTCTTAAATAATAAGTATCGGGATTTTCTGAAAGCCTGTGCCGTTGTCAGAAACGATCGGTTGCTGGATTCGTTGGATGCCTTGTTTTTTACTGCCCGCGACCGGGAGGACCGGGAGGAAATGGCCCGGATCAAAGAGGAGTCTATGCCTTATTATGAGCAGGCACAGATGGCCGAAGATCAGTTGGTAAGACAAACGGTTGACGGAAATATGGAGAATCCGTTCGGAATTTATTTGTACTACAGTAAATTATTCGGACGGAAAGATTTCTCTACTAAAGAAAATATCGGTGCGGAAAGGGAATACCAGAAAAATTTTGGACCGGAAGCTCAGCAGACTCCTTATATCGCTTTGATGAACGCTCAGCTCGACCGTTATGCGGGATGTGCTATCGGTGCTGTCGCCCCGGAGATTACCGGCCGGGATACGCTGGGTAATCCGATCAAATTAAGTGATTTCAGAGGTAAATATGTTATTGTGGATTTTTGGGATTCTTATTGTCATTGGTGTCGCGAAGAAACACCGTGGCTGAGAAAAGCATTGGAAGCTTTTAAGGGAAAAAATTTTACCATTTTAGGCGTATCGGATGACCGGAAGAAAGAGTTGTGGCTGGCAGCTATCAAAGAAGATCATAGTAACTGGGATCATTTGTTATTGCCTCCAAAAACGGATATTTTTACGACTTATTGCATCAAGGGAATCCCTCACATTATTTTAGTGGGGCCGGACGGGAAAATACTGGCAAAGGAAATGCGGCATGAAGAATTGACCGACGTGCCGGCTAATTTTATAAAGTGAACAGATAGGAGTTTATAATTCCCCCTTTTTCCAATGCTCCGTTTTTTCATATTTATAGTAGGTTTATTTTTTCTTTCTATTCCGATTCCAGGTTTTGTGCCATCGGACCGGTTCGCCTGGACCGGTCCGTTAAGGCTTTCCTTCACTGACCGGCGGAACTCCTCACTTCGTTCGTCAAACACCACCGCTCGGCCGTTCGGAAAACCTAACCGGACCCTCGTTCCCGCTCCAATGGTCCCCGAACACGAACACCGAAGACGAATAAGTAACGACAGAATAATTCTAGGTTTTTCTGTTAAAGCCGGAAAATTTCGATAACCCTTTTCTTTTATAGGATATCTCCCGTAGAAAATACCTATTTTTGTTTAGAGAATAAATAAAAAAGCGGAGACATGTTTTATAAGCAAAACGGAATTGTTGCCGGAATATTGTTGTTGATCTTATTTGCCGGAGCTATCGGCTTAGTCAGTGTACAGATGGACAAGACGGTGAATCGGATGCATTATTCAGTGGTGGAAGAGATGGGGGAGTACCGGACGGAACTGATCCGGCAGGATTTCCAAAAGACGGCAGAGCTGGTTGAAAGTATGCAGGATTATTTGGCGACACGGGGCTATCAGAAGGAACAATTCGAAGAGTTGATTGCCTTATTGATCCGACAGGATAATAAGGTGAGCCGAATTTGGTTCGAAACGGAAGGGAAAAGAACGATTTGTACCGATTCCGGTATACGGGAGAGTGAAGCCGGACCTTCAAAGGAAAGAAATGGAGGGTTGTATGCCGAAGATTCCACTTATTACTGGACGTTATACGGGCGGCAGGGGGAGGTGGCATTGGGGATCGATATCGCTTTGGATCATTTACATGCTTATTTTTCAAACTTATTACCTGCGGGGAAGAACTATGCTTATATCCTGAACGACTCCGGGGTAATTGTCGCCCATCCCGAAGAAAAATGGCTGGGGATGCGGCTCCTCGATTCGCTTGAAAGAAGAAGGGTAAAACAGGTCGTCGGGGAGAATAAGCGGATCCATGTTACCGGTTTTTCGCAGTTTTTACTCTTGCCTGTCGATAAGATTTATTATCCGCTCACGGTGGGGACAGAGAAATGTACGGTCGTCATTAACGTGGTGCAATTGGATAATCAGGAAGCTATGGCCGATTTCCATCGGTATGCTTTGTGGATAGTCGTGTTTACAGTCGTGATTTTTATTGTTTTGCTTGCTTATTCCCAACGGCGGTGGCGGAAAGAATACGATTTACGGCAAAAGGCCGAACAGGAAGCCATCCGGCTGAATTTGCAACAATTGAAAAATCAACTCAATCCTCATTTTTTATTCAATGCTTTGAATTCTTTGAGTGCCTTGATCACTACCGACCCCGGAGTAGCCCGGAAATTTATATTGGAAATGTCGAAAGTGTATCGTTATGTGCTGGAAAAACGGAAAGAAAACCTGAGTAAATTAGAAGAAGAGGTTGAATTTATCCGCCACTATTATTTTCTCCAAAAAATACGTTTCGGGGAACAATTGAATCTGCACCTGGCCGATAATTTGACAACGGTAAACGGGAGGATTCCGGCGATGAGTCTGCAATTGATTTTCGAAAATGCACTTAAGTACAATGAAATTACTCATAGATATCCTTTGGATATCGATATTTATGCGGAAGTTGGAGCGGTGATTGTAGAAAATTCCTATCATCCCCGGACCGATATGCCGGAGGCATCTTTCGGAGTCGGTATGGAGAGTATTCAGGAAATTTATCGTTATTATGCTGACGTTCAGCCGGAATATGAGATAAAGGAAGGGAAATTTATCTGCCGCTTACCTTTGGTTGAATAATTCACTCCTTTTTTATCGTGTTTCATACTTTTATTCGGGGGATTCATTCTGGTTTTTTTTTCATTTTATAAAAAATCCCGATAATATTGTAAACTGCATAAATATCGATGAATACTGAATAAACTATATGATGAAAACCAGAACAAATTTAATTGTTGCGTTATTCGCACTCTGTTTTACCGGAACAGTCTCCGATGCTTATGCCTGGGGATGGCATAAAAGAAAATCCGTAAAAAATGATTCGGTCGTAACTTCTGAAAGTAAATACGATGAGTTGGTGAAGAAGGCAAAGACGCGGGAAGGTATGTTTCGTATTCATCAGGTAGAGAAGGATTGGTATTTCGAGATCGACGATTCGTTGATGAACCGTGATCTCCTGATTGTCAATAAAGTTTCCGGTGTACCTTATCAATTGAACGATGCCGGTTTAAATAAAGGGATGGCTTACGAAGATAAGCTGATCCGTTTTCATAAAGATACAGTGCTTAATAAAGTGTGGGTGACAACGTGGAATCCCCGTGTCAGTGTGCCCGAGGGGGATGCTATAGCCCTTTCGGTGAAGGACAACTATCGTGAAGCTGTGATCGAACAGTTTCCGATAGAAGCCTTCAAGCCCGATTCTTCTGCCGTCTTGATCAAGGTGAATAAAGTTTTCGACGGAAGTGAGAAGAGCTTTAACGATTTATACAATAGTATTTCTTTGGGAGCTTCTGTGAAAAAAGAATTGTCCCGGATCGGAGGTATGAAAGCTTTTCCTCAGAATATTGTAGTAAAAGCTTTTCTGACAACCCAGATTACGGAAGGTACCGAGTCGGTACCCTTGACAGTCGAAACGACAACGAATATCGTATTGTTGCCGAAGGTGCCGATGACTCCGCGTTTTGCAGACCGGAGAGTCGGATTTTTTACGACTCCTCACATTTATTTCAATGACAAACAACAGGCGGTGGAAACCCGTGATTTTGTACATCGCTGGCGGCTGGAACCGAAACCGGAGGATATAGAGAAATACAAACGGGGCGAGTTGGTAGAACCGGCCAAACCGATTGTATTTTATATCGACCCGGCAACTCCCGCTCAATGGAGGGAGGAGATTAAAGCCGGTGTTTTTGATTGGCAGGAAGCTTTTGAAGCTGCCGGTTTTAAAAATGCGGTTGTAGCGAAGGATGCTCCGACCGATGATCCTGATTTCGATATCGACGATGCGCGTTATTCGGTGATTACTTATGCGGCCTCGCAGCAAGCGAATGCCATGGGACCTTCTGTGGTCGACCCCCGTTCGGGAGAGATTATCGAAGCCGATGTCGTTTGGTGGCATAATGTGATGACGATGTTACATACCTGGATGCGGGTACAGACCGGGCCTATCGATCCCCGGGCCAGAGCGAATACTTTCGATGATGCTTATATGGCGAGTGCTATCCGTTTTGTATCTTCCCATGAAGTGGGACATACGTTCGGATTGAAACATAATATGGGAGCTTCTTCGTCTTTTCCGGTAGATTCGTTGCGCTCGAAGACCTTCACAGCAAGGATGGGCGGGACGGCTAGTTCGATCATGGATTATGCCCGTTTTAATTACGTGGCCCAACCCGAAGATGAGGTAGAACGAATTACGCCGGTGATCGGGGTATATGATAAATTTGCGATAAATTGGGCTTATCGTTGGCTGGATGTAAAGGATCCGCACGAAGAATTACCTGTACTCAATCAATGGATTACGAAACATTCCGGAGACAAGATGTATTGGTACGGCGAACAACAGGACCCTAAAGATCCGATCGATCCCCGTTCTCAGGATGAGGACCTCGGTGACGATGTGATCAAGGCTAATCGCTACGGTATACAAAATCTGAAACGGATTGTGCCGAATATTGTAGCATGGACCGAAGCAGAAGGACGAGGTTATCTGGAAGCGGGAAAATTATTGATGGCAGTGATCAATCAATGGAAAATGTATGCCGGACATGTAACTGCGAATGTCGGAGGTTTCTATATCAACAATCCGGTGATGGGAGATGATCTGGAACGCTATGTACCGGTAGAGAAAGAACGGCAGAAAGAAGCGGTGAAATATTTATCCGAAGAAGTATTTACCGTTCCTGAATGGTTGTTTGCTGCCGATGTCTGGAAGAAGAGTTTTCCCGTTCGTATTTCCCCCCAGGAAGTAGAATATTCACCTTATAATACTGCCCGGGAATTACAGTATGCCTGTTTTTATGATTTATTGAAAGACGATCGGCTGATGCGGATGTACGAGGCCGAAGCGATGAAGGGAAAGAAAAATGTGTATACACCCGAAGAAATGTTTGCCGATTTATACCAGGTGGTTTTCAAGGGATCCTTACAGGGACGTAATTTGTCTTTGTATGAAAGGATGACCCAAAAGAATTTTATCGATGCTATCATTGTCAGTTCCAATAAAGCGGTGGAAAAAACGACCAAAAAAGCTTTGCATACCGGTTATTGTTGTGGTTTTGCAGCCCGGGAAGCTGCTTTCACGCTCCCCGAACAGCCTGAAACCCGGCTTAGCAATATGCAATATTCTTCTATGGGACGGGTTTCCGAGGCTGTATCGGTGAAGAGAGGAGTTATGTTACAGGTATTAAAATTGGCAGAAAGAAACCGGAATGCAGGAAATGCGGAAACCCGGCAACATTATGAAGATTTGGTTGTGCGGATTAAAGAGGCTTTGAATATAAGATAACATACAAACCTAAATAATAAATATAAATGCGTAAACTATTGATCTTAATAACATTGTGCCTGCCTGTGGTGGTGTGGGCACAGGATATGCGGAAGATTACCGGGCGAGTGCTCGAGGCTGCGAGCGGTGAACCTCTCCCCGGTGCTACGGTTTTTATCGATCCGGATGCTCCTGAAGCTAAAGAATATAATCCTGCGGGGACAGTGACGGATGTAAGCGGAAAATTCGAATTGACCTTGCCTGCTTCGATTCGTTATGTGGTGGTGAGTTTTATCGGATACGAGGCTTTAAAAGCGGATATATCGGGAAAGACCGAATTTACTTTCCGCCTGAAGGAAGAAGTGAGTCAGTTGGATGAAGTGGTCGTTACGGGATATCAGCAGATAGAAAAGCGGAAAGTTACTTCGGCTATTACTACTGTACAGGCAGACGATATTAAAAGTATCGGAGTGGCCAGTATCGATCAGATGCTGGAAGGACAGGTGGCCGGTTTGATGTCGACACCGACGAACGGTGCGCCCGGAGCTCCCGCTAAAATGCGGATCCGGAGTACGGTTTCTCTGTCGGGGAGTACCGATCCGTTGTGGGTACTCGACGGTATGATCCTGGAAGGAAACGATATACCCAAGGATTTTGGAGATAAGGATAATATCGATGAACTGCAGAATACTTCGATCGGCGGGGTCAATCCCGCAGATATCGAGAGCATCACTATATTGAAAGATGCGGCAGCTACAGCTATTTATGGAGCTAAGGCCGCTAACGGGGTGATTGTGATTACGACGAAAAAGGGCCGGCAGGGAAAACTACGGGTGAATTTTTCCGGTGGGGTATTCTATACATTGAAACCTGATTTGGGCAAACTGAATCTGATGAATTCGTCTGAGAAAGTGGACTTCGAGTTGGGATTGGCTTCCCGTTCCGATCTGGATTACCGGAGCGACTATGGTGAAGTGTCCCGTCTGCTGTCAAAATACGGGCAATTGGATGCTTTGAGGGAAAATGGGTTCAACGGTATTTCTTCCGAGGCACAGAGGGCTATCGATGCTTTGCGCGGACAAACTACCGATTGGGGGGATGTGATCTACCGGAATGCAGTCAACCAACAGTATAACCTGAGCATTTCAGGAGGATCGGATAAGGCGACTTATTATTTTTCTGGCGGATATTACAATGAGCAGGGGACGACCCGTAAAACCGGTTTCGAACGCTACAACCTGACTTTGAAAACCGATTTCGATCTGGCTAAAAACCTGAAGGCCGGCGTTTCTCTTTTTTTGAACGACAGTAAGAAAAACGGTTACCTGACGGATGGGGATGCTTTTATCAATCCCGCCAATTATTCACGTAATGCCAATCCTTACTTGCAGCTGACCGATGAAAAAGGAGACTATATTTATGACCCTGATATCGAAGGATATAGTGGCCGTTATGTGAAATTCAATTACCTGGAAGAGGTGGATAATACGGATTATACGCTGAAAAATCGCTCTATAAAGCCTTTGTTTACTTTAGATTACAGGCTGACCGACTGGCTAAAACTACAAACTCAGTTTTCTATGCAGCTGGATCATTCTGCGACAGAAAAGGTGGCGGCTAAAGAAACTTATTATGTTCGTAAATATCGCGAAAAAACAAGAGGGAACGATGGTAGTTATTTTTTGCCCGACGGAGGAATTATACAGAATTCTACCAAAGATATGAATCAATATCACTGGAAATTGCAAGGTGAGTTCAATCAGGTGTTCGGAGAAGTACATGCTGTCAATTATATGGCCGGTATAGAATTACGTCGCAGCAAGGTGACAGACCTGATGACCCGTGGATTCGGTTATGATCCGAATTCGTTGACTACGAAGCCTTTGGTATTTCCTGAAGGAAGTACCCAGATAGATAATGCCGAATTTAAACAGTATAGTAAATCGTTCACGGAGGACCGTTTCCTTTCTGTCTACATGACCGGTTCGTATACTTATAATAACCGTTACACTTTCTTCGGAAGTTTACGGTATGACGGTTCCAATATGTTCGGAGTAGACCGGAAGTACAAATACTTGCCTTTATGGGCTGTTTCCGGTGCCTGGAATATCAACCGGGAGGCATTTTTGAGCGATGCCGACTGGTTGTCCGATCTGAAACTGAGAGCTTCCTATGGGGTCCAGGGAAATGTCGATAAAGATACCTCTCCATTGGTTGTCGGGGAATGGGACAATACCCAGGTTTTACCGGACAATTCCGAGTCCAATATTATCGTATCGTCTCCCCCTAACCAATATTTGCGTTGGGAAAAAACCACCAACTGGAACGGGGGACTCGATGTGGCGGTGCTCGGTAACCGGATCGCGTTTACAGCCGATGTTTACAGACGGGTGAGTGATGATTTGATCGGTATGAGGAGCTTGCCGGGAGAGAACGGTTTCGATTATTCGACCATGAACTGGGCGAAATTGACCAACCGGGGATACGAATTATCTCTGTCTACAGTAAATGTGAAAACAAAGGATTTCCGGTGGGTGATGGATTTTAATCTGGCGCATAATAAGAGTAAGATCAATCGGCTCAATGTCAGGGATAATTCCTATGAACCTTCACGCGAAGGCTATTCTGTCGGTGCTGTATTTTCGCTGAAGACCGCAGGGCTGGATGAAAATGGATTGCAGATGTTTTATAATAAACAGGGGGAAAAGGTTTCTTTCAATGACTTTTTCGGTCTGGAATACGGTTATATGATGGGAGGCCTGATTCCTTTCCTGAAAAGTAACCTGAGTGCAGAAGAATATCGTAATTTATTTACCTACGAAGGTACGACCGAACCGAAATTTACCGGTGGCTGGATCAATCGGTTTTATTACAAGAATTTCGATTTGACCGTATCGGCTTCTTTTGTGTTGGATCAGACCGTGCAGGAACAACCTTTCTATAATCCGGTACAGACTTCACCGGGACAGAATTATTCCCGCCGGATGTCACAGATTTGGTCTCCGGATAATACCTCCGGTAAATATCCCCGTATCATGGGTACTTATACCGAAGGGGAGGAGAATTGGGCTTATCAGTGGCTCGGTATGCTCGATCCCGGTAATTCTTACCGGAAATACGACTATTGGTTCAAGAAGATGAGTTATATGCGCATCAATAGTATACGTTTAGGATATACTTTTCCCGAGCGGCTTTTAGGACATATCGGTTTTTCCTCTGCACGCATCAGCTTTGAAGCCCGTAATCCTTTTGTGTTCGGTAGTAGCTATAAAGGTTATTTCGATCCGGAAACCTATGGGAATATTTATACCCAGCCGTTGGCGAAGACCTTTTCTTGTGGAATCGATTTGACATTTTAACTCTAAATATAAAAATATGAAACGAATATATATCCTATTGATCGCTGTCTTTTCACTGGGAATGGGAGGATGTAATTATGTCGATGTCGATCCTGTCGGAAAGGTGATTCCGGATGAAGTTTCGGAATATCGGGCCCTTCTGACTACGGCTTATAGTACCTATCCCCAATACCGCCGCTATCTGATGGTACGTTCCGATGAAGTATTTCCGGATTTGTATGGGTTGTCTTACGATAATTACATTGACTTGGCCACTTTGAACGATGAGAATCCGGATCCTTTAACCGAGACTTATCCCTGGACTGCTATGTATAATATGATTTTTTATGCCAATACGGTTATCGAAGGAGTGATGGAGGCCAGGGCGGATGTCACGACGGATTCCCGCGAGCAATTGCTGGCTGAAGCCTATTGTCTCCGGGCTTTTGTTCACTTCGATTTAATCAATCTGTATGCCAAATGGTATGATCCGGCTACTGCGGCAACAGATAAAGCCGTTCCGCTTTCTTTAAAGATCGATATCGGACAGTCGTTTATACCTACTACTGTGGAAAAGGTATATGAACAGGTGTTCGCCGATTTACAGGAAGCGGAGAAATATATGCAGGTGGAGCAACAGACGGGTGCTTATCTGTACCGGTTTTCGAAGAAAGCGCTGAAAGCCTTCCAGGCCAGGGTATATCTTTATCATCAGGATTGGAAACAGGCTCAGGAGACAGCCGAAAGTCTGCTGGCGGCTTGTCCGCTGGAGGATCTGACGACTACCGAAGCCCAACCTTGGACTTATACGTCGAAAGAAGCGATACTTGCTTTGGAAACGGTATCCAGTACCGTAATGAAAGAAGATATGTACGTATTGGATAATATCAGCGGAAAATTTAACCAGATAAAAGAGGGAGATAAATATGTAGATGCCCGGCTGGGAAATTATTTGGTCGATAAATACGGAACCTGGTATTGTAATAAAGGAGGGAATAAGAATGAGAAGGTCACTTTCCGGAGTGCAGAGCTTTGGCTGATTGCTGCCGAAGCTGCTGCTCACCGCGAAGGACAACTGCCGGCAGCCAAAGAATATCTGTTGACCTTGCTTCAGAAGCGTCTGGCTGAAAGTTATTATAACGAACGGAAAGCAGAGATCGAAACCATGAATCAGGAACAATTGTTGGCCGATATCATGGAGGAAAGGGTCCGGGAACTGGTATTCGAAGGACATCGCTGGTTCGATCTTCGTAGAACAACCCGCCCGGAGGTTATAAAAAACTATATGGATGCCGATTGGAATTCGCTTACGGTTACGATCCGGCAGGACGATCCCAAGTATATTATTCCTTATCCGAAAGAAGCGATTCAGAATAATCCGGAATTGAATAATTAGGGTTGAGTTGAAACGGTAACAACGGATAAAACGGTAACAACAGTAAAAATGGTAAAGAAATACGGTTGTTACCGTTTTTTTTATAAAATAAAAAACTTTGACTTGGCAGGCAAGTCCTTTTTTCGTATTTTCGGGCGATCCTATATTTCAATATGACTGCAATTATTATTGAAGATGAAGCTTTGGCTGCCCGTGAATTGGAAAGTATTCTGAAAAAGTTGGCACCGGAAATAGAAATCGTTGCCCGTCAGGATTCTGTACGGGGAAGTGTACAATGGCTGAAAGAAAATCAGGTAGATTTGATTTTCAGCGATGTTCATTTGGGAGATGGACGTAGTTTCGATATTTTCGGACAAGTAGAGATCAAAGCTCCTGTCATTTTTATTACCGCTTATGATGAATATGCTTTGCAAGCTTTCAAGAGCCAGGGAATAGATTACATCCTGAAACCTTTTGACGAAGAGGAAATACTGCGGGCGTTGGAAAAAGTGCGGAATTGGTTTGCAAAAGAAAAGAAAGCACCCCGGACGGTCCGATTTCAGGAGCGCTTTTTGGTGCAGATCGGAACGAAGATCAAATCCGTACCGGTGGCAGAAGTCGCTTATTTTATGGCCGATGGAAAATACCTGATGTTATATACCCATGAAGGGGGAGGGTATATCCTCGATCAGACGATGGCTGCACTCGAAGAACGCCTGGATCCCCAAATCTTTTTTCGGATCAACCGGAAGTTTATAGTGAGCTTTTCTGCTATCAAAGAAATGATCCGTTATTCCAACAACCGCATAAAAATCGGTTTATCTCCTTTGCCTCCTGAAAATATAGAAGCTATCGTCAGTGCCGACCGCATTCGCGAGTTCCGGGACTGGTTGAACCGCTAAAAGTTATTCAGCGACACAATAACAAAAAGATCCCGGATGAAAATTCATTATCCGGGATCTTTTTGTTATTGCTGGAAGGGAGATTATTTCCCATTGATTTCGTCCAGAATCTCCTGTATCTGTTCCTGGCAACCGCCACAACCGGTTCCTGCGTTCGTCGCTTCGCCTACTTCTTCGACGGTTTTTAATCCTTTTTCACGAATTGCATTTTCAATTTCTTCTCTGCTTACTTCAAAGCAGTGGCAAATAATTTCACTCATAGTCTTTCCATTTTATTGATTCATATTACTTTTCATTCGTTTGAATGAATGCGGTAAATTTAAAGTAATTTTCTAAAAATGGCAGAATATATTCAATCATATCTTTTTATGAGGATATAGATTTGAATTATATTGAAGCAGTTCCATCCCGTTTAAATATCAGGAAGAGCATTTAAAATCTTTTCGGCGTCTGGTGAAGAAGGGCGGACTGCTTTGGGGTTGATAATCTTGCCATCCGGGTCAATAAGAATGAAATGAGGGATACCGTCGATATTATAATCCCGTTGGAATTGACTCCCTCGCCCAAGCAAAAGTTGAACGCCGGAGAGTTCTCCCGATTTGACTGTTTCTTCCCATGCTGCCTTATCCTCGTCGGTGGAAAGACCGAGGAAGGTGATGTTTTTCCCTTCCATTTTCTTTTCCAGTTCTATCAAATAGGGCATTTCTCTTTTACAGGGACCGCACCAGGTCGCCCACATGTCGATATACAGATATTTCCCTTTGAAATCCTTCAAGGAGTAAGTTTTACCGTTAATGTCCTTGGCCTGGAAGTCCGGGGAAAGTTTGCCGGTAACGGCAATGTTCCGTTTGTCATACTCTGTTTTATAGGCAGTCCGTAGAGTCGGGTCAGTCACGTAAGTATTGTAAATATTTTCCAGTTCGGTGATATGGTTAATACCGTTCTTTATCTGTCTGATGGCAATCTCGTTCAGAAGAGATTGTTTTAGCTTGTCATTTTTGAAATGTTGGGCGATATATTTCATCCGGGCAACATTTTTATTGTAGATGCCGGAGATTTCTTTATCCTTGCTTCCAAGCACAAGAGCAGCCTCTATAATAAATTCCCTGTAAATGTCAAGGTCAATCAGACTTTCGTCTTCCTGTACGTATTTTTCCAATGTTGAATAATATTCCTCATTCGGGCGATAAGTTGTGTCGAACATGATATGTCCCATGGGATACATAACCAAACTGATCAGATATGAATACTTGATTCGTCCCTCCTCCAGTTTTGCAAATTCGGGATTTACCGCTTCCAGTTTCCGGGCTTTCAATAAATTGGCCGCCTCGTCTGTCTTCTCGTTGACAAGACTGACAATCTCCTTTAGTGAGCGCTCGTATTCGGGGGGGATTATCGGGTTGTAAGTGATAGAATTGAGGTATTCTATTACCGGAGTGTTTTTTCCTTCGAATTTCATGCTGTCCTTAAAATTGTTGGCATCAAAAGAAATTGTGACACGATCGCCTTTCTGGAAAAAAACATTTTTGGCTTCCTCGCCATAAAACAGACGGGCGTATATCATATTCCCCTGTAATGTACAGCTGGCTTTTCCGTGTTTATCCAGATCCGTTTCCTTGATCATTTCCGGGCTGACAACAATGGCAATTTTGGAATAGGTCATGTTTTGCACGTTGAAGTCTACGACGATATCGTCGTTGTTTTGCTGTGAACAAGAGCAAACGACCGAGAGTAAAATAATAAATATAAAGTTTCTCATTTTAAAGTGTATATGATTAATCATAAATTTCCTGCATGGCAGCATCCAGCCATCCGCCTCTTGCGTTTACATTAATGATTTTTCCCTTGTCGTTTACAAGGATAGAGGAAGGAACTCCGCTCAGGTTATAAGCCCGGAAAGCCGCTTTGGTATTATCGATAAGCTGTTCCCAAGGCATCTTTTCCTCTTCCAAAGCCTGATGCCAATTCTTCGGATCACTGTCAATGGAGATACTCACGATATTTAACCCTTTGGGATGGTAGGTATTGTACGTGTTACGCATGTGAGGTATCTCCCCGCGGCAGGGACTACACCATGATGCCCAGAATTCAATTAATGTAGTGGTCCCGGGTTTCACAAAATCCGATATTTTCTTTTTACTTCCGTCCGCTGCCGTGAGTTCCATGTCGATGAAAGATCCTCCGATAAATACCTGTTTGCCCTGGATCGTTGCCCGAAGAGCCTGGCCCATTTCCGAATTTTGCATTTCGGGGGATAGGCAGGTGAATAATCCTTCGATTTCTTTCAAAGAAAGGTCGGAATTCTTGTCGGAGAGTTCTTGTGCGATTTTAACGCTGATGGCAGATTCGGGATGTGCTTTAAGGTAGTTGATTTGAGTCTCTCTGAGGGCTAGTCTTTTTTGGGTGACGAGTTTGGCCAGATCAATCGCTTTGGCTAAATCTTTCGAATTGTAATAAGCTTCCCCGTAAGCGCGGAACGTTTTGCTCCGGTCGTCCTCCATGGGTTGTATCTCGTTCAGGTAGTTTTGATATTCAGTTTGAGTCCCGCTTCCGGAGATCTGAAACACGGGATATTTGCTGGAATAGTCGCAAGTGGCTTCTATCGCTGCATTGTCGATAAATAACGAGAAGTTTACAATTTTACTGCGGGTCAGCCGGTCATTGGGATCAAGGTAGATGCTGACCGTGCAATAACGCGGCACATCGAATTTACCCAGAAACCTGAATTTACCCCCCGATATTTTCGTACTGTCGATGAAATGAGGTTGATTGGTATCATCCAGTGCCAGAAAAACGGGTTTCCCTTCCCATGCTTCGGGGACATGTCCGGTGAGGGTATATCCGTCGTGTTCCGTACAACTGACGACGGATAGAATGAGTGCGATAAATAGAATGTATTTCATCTTTAAAATCGATTTGCTGTTTTTAAAGAGGGTGTGTCAAAATGCAAATTTTCGTATTTTTAGTGGCTTCTCAATATTGATTATCAATAAATTGCAACTATATAATTTATCGAAACACGCATTTTGACACACCCTCTATGTGGTATTATTGTACCTCTTCGTATGTGAAATCGATCCGGAAAGTAACCATACCCATTCCGTAATATGAAGATTCATAAGATACGCTTGTAACGTAATTATCTTCATCATACGTGTAGTTTAACTCGTGGGTCGTTGTTTCTTCCGTCTCCGGATCTACTACCGACATTTTTACGGGAATTCCTGCCGATTTTTCTCCGATCAACCCTGTGAATGCAGCGTACATCCATCCCCAATCTTGAGTATAGTTTATGTTTGAAAGTTGTAAGAAAAGGGCTGCAATGTCCATTCCTGGACGAGTGTATTTTTGTGTTTGGTCGTATTCGAATGATGTTCCGCTGACATCGACTAAATTGCCGGCATCAAAAGTATATTCTAAATTGTTAAGACCTCCTTTGCCTTCATAGGATTTCATATACCGGTCTGCATATGTCCAGTCAGCACTCATGTTTACGTCCTTTGTATTCCAAAGATTATAGAAAATTGTAGCATTTGATTGTGCTAAATCATCGGTTACACTCAGAGTAACCTGTCTTACATATCCTTCTAATTCCCAGTCAGGATCCGGATTACTGATAGATAAAATAATTTGGTCATTGTTTGTTTGTACATCATAGTTCATCTCATGTTCGTAAAGGACATTAGCGTACTTGAAACTTTGTGGACCGTTGGCTGCATAGGAAATTTCGAATGTAGATTCTGTGATATAATCTGCCATTATTTGACTGAAATCATTTACCCAGCCGATCTTGACCAATCGTTTGTATTTTACAATTTCGAACTCTTCGGTTAATGTCCATTCCCCTCCATCCTGGGCAAGGATAAGACGGTAAGTTCCGGCACTGAGGTCTGTGGGTAAAGTACAAATCAATCCGCTCTGGTAGTCTGTTACAGTCAATTCAGTTCGGGTGCCATTCCCGGTTTCTGCGTATACTTTTGACGTTTCGTTGTATCCGTTACCGCCAATATTTATTATTTGGCCGGTAAATCCTGCTTCGGGTATTTCTAATCCGATGATTGGGAGTGAAGCCGCTGTTAATTCAATGCTTCCCAATTCCCATTCGCCGTCTTGTTTTAGTACCAACGTATATTGTCCTGGTGTTAAGCTCATCGGCACGGTCATTGTCACACCGGTGGAAACAATGGTTAGTTGACTTACATCGGCAGATGAGGCTGTGCCTTTGAAGGTGAACTGTGCTGTTGAAGCGAATCCGGTACCGGATACGATAATTTCCGTACCGATTTCAGCTGTAGCGGGTATTCTCACGTTTGATACAGGGTTTTGTGGTGTCGGATCATCATCATCCGAACAAGCCGTGAATGCGCAAATGCTGCATATCATAAGCATCATTATCCGAATTTTTTTCATAACATTTAGATTTTAGAAATTAATAATATAGATAAATTGAACACTTAAAACTTACCATTCTCTATAGGTTACGTCGACAATACGGGCAAAACCGTCGTAGACTTCCGGTTCCACTCCTGAAAAATCTCCGCTCATTTCCGTGTCGTTATATATCCGGAGGATACCTTCCTCACCCCGTAGGCTTCCGATGATCAGATTGTACGAACGGGAGTCACTGGTATTTTTGCGGAATAGATTGAATTTCAGGCGGGTGATTTCCTCTCCTCCCGGTAATGTAAACTGCACTTTTGCCTGCAACGGTTTCGTGGAAAGGTCTACCTGGTAGAGGGTACCGCCCACGGCATAGTACATACAGTTTTTCAGTGAACTGAAAGCGAAGAGGTCTGTCACCTTTGTTATATCGGTACATTCCGACAAGTCGCCATAATAAGCCTTCCCAAGCGCGTTAGGACAACTACTCCACGATTGAGGGACTATGTCGCCTAGCTGGATGCCGTAAAGGTAGCGTTTGTCGCCGTCTGCCAGTACTGTATAGGTTACTGCCATTTGCCCGCTACCCGGGTCATATCGGGTGTTCTCCATGTACACGTAGTCTAGTCCGGTGGGAAATTCATCAAATGCCGAACCCGTAACTCCTCCCGTCGTCGCTTGCATGTCTTCCATCAGTTCTGCCATTTCATTCATCTCCCGCAAAGGTTCCTGATTGTTCAGGTCTGAGGAAGCTAAAGTTTGTCCGTATCCCATGAAGCGTTTGTTGTCGATATCGTATATCATCACCAGGGGAGCGAGGATCATGTTGCCTGCAACATTGCTGCCTGCCATGGGGGCTACCCGGAAATCTTTGTTTATGGGAGAACTGAAAAGTCCGAGAATCTCACCCATATTGCTCGCATAGTGGAAATCCGTCCCGGCAACCATCATTTTGGCATTGACCGTGGGTATTATTTCATGTGGGCTTACTGCTTGTCCGTTCCCCATCTCGTAACGTATATTGTATTCTTCCGTCCAGGCAAAACCGTCACTGCTCAAGCGGGTTGCTCCGTCATCCGTCAGCAAGTAGAAAGGCGATCCGGTTTCGGCGAGGTCTTCCAGTTGCTGGATACGCCGTGGGCCGTTTAATTCCGGCATATCCTGGCTGGATAATAAGTCCCTGTAAGTTTCTCCCGTGACCATGGATATCATGTCCAGTCGTGTCCGACCGTTGTCGGAGCACAACACCATCCAGCCCTCGGAAGTGGTTTGGGTGACTTCCAGTTCGTAAGTCTGTTGCCAGAACAAACCGCTTGTACGGTTGGTTATCGTGAAATATAGCGTGTATGTCCCTTCCGCCAATACCACTTCATAATCCAAAATGCGTTCATTTCCGATCACGGTAGCTGTAACGGCGTCTGCCTGCGGAATCACTTTCCACTCGAACTGGTAATCTTCTTCCGTGAATTGTTCACCTTCAATTTGCGGTGTCAACTGTAAACGTTCGAATTTTCGTACGGGTATTTTCTCATCAATGCCGGTCACCACCGGGGAGGAGAGTTCCCGGTAATCGTAATTCCCCAAATCTTCGGCACAGGATATCAGTAAGAAAATCCAGCAGGCCGTGTATAATAATCCTTTTCGCATGGTTGCATATATTAATATTTAAACAATGGTTCTCCGGTTGTCGGGTCGAAAGCCTCTTCGTCGTATTCTTCTCCCGCTGCTTTCTTTTCTGTTTGGGTGGCCACGTAGTCGCACATTTCTATATAGATAAACTGCCATCTTGCCAGTGAAATACCGCCTGCCGTATTAAATTCGGCGGGGTCTATTTCCAGTACCCGGCATATTAATTCGAACTTTTGCTGGGAGAATTCTCCCCCGAAGTCTTCATCCCAACTTTCCGGGGCAACCGTGAAACGGTCGGAGAAGATGATGCGGTAACGAATCACGGTTGTCGTGTCATTTCCACTTTGCACCTGATACTCGAAAGGCAGGATAAAGTGCTCGTTGGCTTTCAGTTCCAGCACAATCTCCCGGTTTTCTTGTTTCAGTACCGCCGTACGGTTCAGTTGCACGTTATAATCGAGGTTTACTGCCTCTGCCGGCATTTCTGCGACAGAGACCAGTTCATAGTCGGTTCCTTCTATGGCATTGCCTCCTGCTACACTGATGTCTATCGGGCGGGCGTATGCCACGGGGCGTCCCAATGCCTGGACTTTTACCGTGACAGTCATCGTGTCGGCACTGGTATAAACGAATGTCACGTTGGTACTGTCAACGATCGTATTGTTTAACAAACGGTTGTTGAAATATATTCCGTTGATTTGGTCGAAAGTAGCCGGTTTCTCTTCGTTACATCCTGCCAGTCCGAACAATACCGTCATTCCCCAGTATACTTTCCTGATTATGTTTTTCTTCATTGCTGTTGTGATTACTTGGTTATCTGTTTTCTGTTTCAGTGTCGGGCAAAGGCACCACGAATACTGCATTTGACGGAGCCGGGTTGTTCGTTGCCGAATTCGACCGGATAATCGATGAGTACATCCGTTTGTACATGAAGAATAATTGTCCTTCGCCATAAACTTCGCGGATGTATTCATATTGCAGAAGGGTGGTGGTCAGGGTCTGTAAATTGCTTACTCCCCGGTTTTTACGCAACGTGTTTATGTATGATACTCCGTTAGCCAGGCTGTTGGATTGGCTTTCTGCGGCGATCAGGTACATTTCGCCCAGCCGTAGCAAGGGGATCATGGTATTTTCTATCCGTCCCGATTCCGTCATGTCCGAATATTTGTAGAAATAGCGTGCGCTTCCCGAGGAAATCCAATTGGAACGGCAACGGTAGTCGTCCAGATTTCCGCCGGTTCCGGTTCCACCGTAAATAGTTTGTTCCAGTAAATCGGTTTCCATGCGGAATACCATGTTGGGGGCTAACGATGGGTCGAAATATTCTTCGAACAATTCTCCTCGTTGGCTGTCAGAGAGGGCGAACAGAACTTCTGGCGAGAAAATACGGTCCGGATCCTGGGCAGTTCCGTTCACCAGGCTTCTGTCTACGAAAGGAAATATGCCGTTATTGGAAGCTTTTATCACTTCAGTGGAATAATTGAATGCATTTTCCCGTTGTCCGGCGTACAGGCATACACGGGCCAGCAGGCCTGTTACGGCATAGTAGTTTAACCGTAGTGCCCGGTAACATAAGAAATTCGAACTTTCGCCTGCATTCCCGCTTGACAATCCTCCTTCCGTTTTCACGGGATCTTCGTTTAGGAGGATGCGTGCTTCCTGCAAATCTTGTATGATTTTTGTCATCACTTCCGATGCGGGCAGCAAAGGTTCGGGGGACAATACCTCCGACGTGTAGTAGGGGATACTGGTTGCCTCCGGGTTTCTCGAATATACGGGACCGAACAGGCGTAGCATATCGAAATGCAGCATCGCTCTCAGTGCCAGGGCTTCGCCTTGGATTATGTTATAGTTGTTTCCCGTGAATAATTCTTCGCGGGATTTCATATTTTCCAGTAATTTATTGCAGTTTAGAATCAGAGCGTATGCCTTGTCCCAGGTGGAACTCATACAGCTACGCCAGTATTCGGTGTTGTAATTATAATCTTTTAAGTCCGTGTAATTCCCCCATACCAGGCTTTCGTTGCCGATTTCGTAGGCGCCTCCCATGATTTCGATCATTTCTACTGTCAGGGATTTTCCGTACAGGGCCTCGTCATTCAGTCCGATATAAATGCCGTTTAGTGCTTTCTGGAATCCCTCTTCCGATTTCACCAGTTCATCCTCTGAGATCTGGTCGTAGGGTTGGACATCCAGCCAATTGCTGCATCCTGCCAGTAAAAATGCCAGGCAGTACAGTCCGATCAGTCGTTGTATATTCATGTTCATAACATTTGCTTTAAAAAGTTGCCGATAATGAGAAAGAAACCGTGCGGGCAAAAGGGTAATCGATCCCTCGTTCGCTTTTCACGGATGAACAACGGAACAGGTCGTTCATGATGGCCTGAATGTTCAAAACGGATAGTCCCATTCTTTTCACGAAAGGTTGGGTGAATTCATAACCGATATTGAATGACTCCCCGCTTATGGTGTTTTCATCCATCACGAAGCGCGATGACTTGTCGGTTGTCTGGGTCAATGAGATGCCTTTGTATTGGGCTTCACGGTTAGTCGCCGACCAACGGTTGTACAAGGCTCTTTTGTCCTGGTTGTTGTAAACTTCGTCACTGCTGATGTTTTCTACTTTTTCGAAAACCGATTCATTGAATATTTGGGCTCCCAGGGTGTAGCGAAAGTAACATCCTACGGATAATCCCTTATAGTATAGTGTGGTACCGATCACTCCTTCCAGTTTGGGTTCCGTATCTCCCAGAACGACCTCGTCGTCTGTGTCATAAGTGAAGGAATAGGAACCGTCTTTTTTGATAAAAAGTTCTTTTCCCGTGGCTGGATCGATACCGGCAGAACGTACCGCCCAGATGGCTGTGGGGCTTCCGCCGTCATAATAACGCGTTGTCCCGGCCAATGAGGCTTTCTGCTCTTCGTTCAGGGAGCTGAAAGCGTTGCCGATTTTGGCGTACCGTGCTTTGGCGTGTGTCCCGTTAAGGCTGATATTCCAGTTAATTCTTTCTTGCGGTCTGTAAATGGGGGAGACTTTCAGAGTCACTTCTATTCCGGTTGTCTTTTGCTGTCCGGCATTCATAGCCACGCTTTTCACCCCCATGGAACCTGGTGTGGTAATCAGGGCCAATAACGGGTCGGTAATTTTCTTATACCAGTCGAACGTGATGTTCAGGCGGTTGTTCCAGGTTGTGATATCTGCTCCGGCATTCCAATTAATCGTTTCTTGCCATGCCAGGTCTTTGTTGCCCAGCGCGTTGATCACCAGTCCCGAACCGAAAATGTTTGTCATATCCGTGTTGAACGTGTAGGTCGTGAATGCCTGGTATGCCGAAAAGTTCTGGTTCCCCGGATTTCCGACCGAAGCGCGTAGTTTCAATAGCTGAAACCAATCTTTCGCATGAAAAAATGCTTCGTTGTGTAGGTTCCAGCCGATACCTACCGACCAGGTATTGCGGAAACGGTTGTTCGTGCCGAACATGGATGCACCGTCACTACGGTAGTTGAAATCGAGTAAATAACGGTTGTCGTAAGCGTATCCGCCGTTTAGATAAAAACTGGCGGCACGTGTTTCGCTTTCCGAGTAGGACGATTTCCCGTTTTCGGGATAACCATTGGCAAAGGAAGGACTCCCGAAAGCATCTTCCGTGAAGCCGATCGCTTTATAACCGTTGCTTGTTTCTTTCGACAGGCTGAAATTGAAACCGCCCACAGCGTTTATCATGTGTTTCCCTCCGAACAGACGTCCGTAAGTAACAGCAATATCTCCCTCGTAGCTGGTGGATTTACTGGCGGTGTGCGTATAGCTTCCTTTTTTCATTTCCTCTTCATCGTCAAAGTCACTGTGTTCGGGTGAGAGGCGTTCTTCTGCCGAACTGCTGGTTTTCGTTATGCCGAATTTCCCTCTTGCACGTAAATCGTCGGTGGCGAACCATTCGATGATGAAATTGTTGGTAAATCCGGTTTCGTCGCTTTTGTCATAATTATTCAGACTGGCGTTCCACAGGGGATTGGCCACTTTTTCCTCGTAACCATCTCCCGAGTAATAGTATAGGTATTTGTCGATACCCCCGTCTTCGTTATATTTTTTGTAATAAGGGTTGGCTTGTGCATATTCGGAGAAGCTTACGGACGGATCGTTCGTTTCCATATAGTCTACAGTCAATTTATTACTGAACTGGAACTTGCCGGAACGATAGATCAGATCTATATTTCCGCTGATGGTCTGGCGGTCGGAACCTTTCATTACTCCCTGCACGTTACCGTAACTGAGCCCTATACCGTAACGGATGTTTTCTTCACCCCCTTCGGCATATAGATTGTGCTTATGCGTGAACCCGGTGCGTAGCGGTACGCTTAACCAATAGGTGTCGATCCCTTCTTCGATTCCTTTTAAACGGGCATTCCGTAAACTATCCAGGCGTACCTGGTTGATGGCACTGTTGGATTTGTCCGTGTATACACCGGCGAGTGTCTCGAATTGCAATTTTTCACGGGCATTCATTAAGTTGTAATCCGAAAGGTCTGCCATCGTCACGCTGAAATCTCCCTTATAGGAGAATTGCAGGCGTCCCCCCTCCGGGGCCTTTGTTTCGATAACCACCACGCCGTTAGCTGCTTTCGAACCATAAATGGCGGTTGAGGCTGCGTCTTTTAACAAGGTGACCGATGCCACCCGGTTCATGTTCAGGTCCATGATGGTTTCTAATGTCGTTTCGAAACCGTCAAGGATAAACAAAGGTTGATTGGGGTCGGTCCCATACTCTTCTTTCAATCCCATAACACTGCTCTTGCCCCGGATTTCGATATCGGGCATGCGGTTCGGGTCGGAACCGAATTGGTTGTTTTCCACGATTTTGAATGAAGGGTCGAGTGTGCGCAGACTTTGAACCAGATTCGACGCTCCCACGGCTTTCAATTCCTCTGCTTTGAATGTAGTCGATGATCCCGTGAAACTTTCCTTTTTACGGGTGAAGATACCCGTGACGACTACTTCATCCATCTCTTCGATAACAGGAACAAGTGTAATTTTCTGAAAATCGGAGACATTATTTCCGTTGAACTTTTTTACCAGACGCTCGTAACCGATGTACGAAAAGATAATGTTATACTCTGCCGGACCGAGGGGGAATGTGAATTGTCCGTTAACGTCGGTGGCAGTTCCCTGCGTTGTTCCTTCGATCATAACAGTTACTCCCGGTAACGGTTCTTTCGTATGACTATCCACCACAATCCCTTTCAATTCGATGATTTTCATTTCAGTTTTTTGTGGTTCTGCCGGACGTTGGGTGATAATAATCGTTTTATCCTCGATTTTAAATGTGAAAGGAGTTCCGTTCAAAACGTATTCCAGTGCTGATCTCAATGGCGTATTTCTGAACTCCCTCGTGATTCGTTTGTCAGAAGTACCGATTTGCCCGGCATTATAAAAAAATTCCGTTCCGGTGGCTGTTCCTATCTTTTTCAAAGCGTCCAGTAAAGTGGAATTTTCCAGCTTTAAATTTAGTTGTACCTCCTGGGCATAACTTACCTGCGTAAAACTACAAAGCATTTGTAGCAAGAACAGTGGCAGGACGATTTTCTTCCGGAGTTTGTCCCGGAGAACCGTCCGGTTCCGGCTGAATGATCTGTCTTCTTTCATATTGATCTTGTATTAATGAATATTTATTTTATTACTATTCTTTATATTTGAGCATACAAAGCCCCGAACTTCATTTTCCAATGAAGTTTTGTAATTGATATGGAGGGGATTTTACTTCAGATAAATAACCCCGTTTTCAATAATACATTCGATGTTACTTGTCGTTGTTAACAGCTTGGTGATGTAATCAATTCCCCGTTCGTGCCGGATCATTCCCGAAAAACGGGAATCGCGGTGTTCTTCCGATACCTGAATATCGATACCATACATTCTGGACAATTTTTTAGCCAATACACTTAATTTCTCGTTGTTGAAATAGATCACGCCCTCTTTCCACATGGAATATTCTGCGGCATCTACCTCGTATTTTTCCATTTTATTCGTTTCTTTGTCCACGCGGATTTGCTCGTTCGGCGATAAAGTCACCGTTCGGTTGTTCTCCGGAACGTGATAAGCTATTTTACCGGAGAGTAGCGTAGTCACGTTTTCCGTGTTGTCTTCATAAGCCGATACGTTGAAACAGGTGCCGAGTACCCGGATAGATTCGCTGTTGGGAATCTCCACGTAGAAAGGTTTCGTTGTATCGCTTTTCACTTCAAAGAATCCCTCTCCCTTGATTTTTACCCTGCGTTCCGGTTGGGAGTCGAACGTCGATGGGTATTCGAACCAGGTGTCGGCGTTTAGTACGATACGTGTCCCGTCGGCTAATTCAAGGTTGAAATGCTTACCCGAAGGAACATATATTTTCAATATTTTTGCCTTTTGCAGCATAATCTTTTTCCCGTCGGCGGATTGCAGTGCGACATTCGAATGTTTGTCTATATTTATCTTGGCGTCGCCTCCCAGGTTCGAAACGGCGGAATCCCCGACGAGTAGTTGCACCTGTTCGTTGCAAACGGATATGCCCATGTGACCGAGTTGGGTGTATACCGTAACCTCTTGCAGGGCAGTGGGACGGAACACCAGAAACAGGGACACGAACACACAAGCCGCGGCAACACCGCTGGAAATCCAATACATCCGGCGGGTATTTCTTCTCCGGCGGATCCTGCTTTTTACGTCCTGGTAATTTCTGTCCAGTATATGTTCCCCGCACTCCTTTGCCCGGAGAGAGTTCCAGATCTCATCCAGCAACTCATCTTCATTTTCCCCGATGGGGCGGTTCAAATATTTCTCTGTATCTGTTTTCATGCACGCTATAACCTGATCGACATTAATATAATACCTGACTGCCCGAAACTACGTATTCGAAAATACTATTTTTTTATTTTTCCCCGAAGTTTTTTCATTGCCTGGTAGAGGATGGTTTCTACTGTCCGGACGGAAATGCCTAATTTTCGGGCAATATCGGCACTTTTCCTGTTCTCAATGTGACTCATGATCATTACCTGGCGGCTTCTTTCCGGTAATTCATTCAGTAAAGCGGATAATTGTTGTTCGGGTTCGGGTCCTTCTTCCGCCCGGATCACGTTTTCTTGTTCCTCTTCGCTTTTTTTTCTTTTAAGGTTTTCTTGATGTTGTAGGTGGAGAAACCGGGTTTTGAGGTAACGCAGGGAATTGTTGTGCGTGCTGCGAAGCAGGTAATTGCGCAGAGATTTTTCCCGGTCGAGATTTTTCCGGTTTTCCCATAAGGCAACGAAAATATTTTGAATAATCTCCAAAGCCGCTTCCGAATCACCGACGATAGAGGCAGAATAGTTTTGAAGAAGAGCGAAATAGCTTTTATATATTTTCTCGAAAGCGGTTTCCTCTCCTTTGATCAATGCGTCCAATAGGGATTGATCTGACTCGGTCGTATGACTACCTTTTTCTATCATGATCGATGTACTGCCGTGTGTAATTCTATATTATTAAACGTTCGTTTATGGATATCGTTTTTTCGTGTTCATTATTTTGGGGGGCGAATTTATATTATTTGCTTATTTTCAATGTGTGACATTTTTTTTATAAATTATTTTTCCCGTTCAATAAACGGATTTATATTGATATCTGTATCAGCAAACTTTATGCCTTATCATTCGTTCGCATAAATGCGACAAATTTAAAGCAATTTTCTAAAAATGTCAGGATATATTCAATCATATCTTTTTATGAGGATGCGGATATAGATGATATCGGGGCTGACGGGGGGACATCACTGCTGTTGTAAAAATGGAATATTTCCATATTTTGGGAGAAGATAGGATGCGGTTCGGCAAAATCAATCAGACAAGTTTGTTACTTTTGCACTCACCTTTGCGTATCTTTACCTACAAATGACCAGAAAAATACGTATCATGATGAAATATCCGATAGGCATCCAGAGTTTTGACCGAATCATCGAAGACGGTTATGTGTATGTAGACAAGACGGCAATGGTTTATTCGTTAGTGAAGGAGAGAACAATTTATTTTCTGAGCCGTCCCCGGCGTTTCGGGAAAAGTCTGTTGGTATCGACACTGAAGCATTATTTTTTAGGCCGGAAAGGGCTGTTCGAGGGACTGGCGATAGACGCTTTGGAGAAAGGTTATGCCCGTCCGTATCTGGAAGACCCTCGCAAACTTTACCGCATCGGTGTGAGCTTCTCTTCCGAAACGGGAACGGTGGGGGATTGGGAAACGGCGGAATAAGTTTTTTGTCGGGTAAAACCGGGAAATGGGTAACTAACCAAGGGTGTTATAGTGCGTCTTTTAATCGATATTTCACACCATAAAAAGCAAAAAAATCTAATATGGCTTTAAACAACGTACGAGCTTCTGAAGGAACAGCCTGGCAAAAAGGTTGGACACCATATTTCTTGAAAACATAAGCAGGAAGTTGCATCAAAGAAACCTTTACCTTTTTAGCCAAAACGTATGCTTCCTGCTTTTCAACAACTGCATACTTTGTACGGGATTCTTCCGGCACGTCATAATCCATGATTTTATGCTCTAATACCAAACAGCCATTGTCATCAAAGCCGATAATCACTGTTGCCACTATTGGTAAATCTTCATCCGTTTCTACGAGTAGTTCTTCTAGTGCAAGCATGTTCCTAAGTTTTATATAATCGGCAATATATACTATTGTTATTGTACCAGCTTGAAAAAGTAGACACAGAAAAAATTTTTCAGTTAAACATTTTTCATAACTTTTAGGGTTCGTTTTTATGTGACGTATCTTAGAGAATGTCTAAGAATAGTTTATTAATGCTATGGTTAATCTTGTTCTTTGATTTCAAGGTCTTCCGGAAGCAATTCAAACGTCCATTCGTGATACGTATATTTCCCCTCTTTCCATTCCCGCTTTTGCCAATACTGCTCATTGAAAAATTGCTTACCGGAATCATTCCGTTGAGATTGAACCCAAGTTCTAAGGAGGACATTATTCGAATCAAAAATTGTTAATGAATCCTCTAAGACAATAGCATCTAAAATCCAATTGAACATATCGGGTGTCTCTTCAAAACTGGAGATCCCAGCTCCATATACAGTAATAGTACTATCATTAGGAACAATATTGTAATTTGGCGAATCGAAATTTTTCAATAGAATAATAGTACTACCGGTACTATTTTTTAAGAACCATTCACATTTATTTCTCGGATCTCTATAATCTGATGGATTACAGGCTATCAAAAATATAAATATACCTACCCAAAATAATTTAAAATCCATACCTGCTGAATTTGGCAATTATTGAATCTTTCTTTGAAGGATATCTTGAAATCATCTTTTGCTTCAAAAGAGCATGTGAAGTGACATCTGAAGACAAACAATCAAAAATCTGTTTTTTGGTTAAAATCTTTTCTGTCATGAGATCATATAATAAATTTGGTTGGAACCATTTACTTTGACCATTTTTGGGTTTTTGTTGATATTTTTCGTAAGTTCGAATATATCCCATCGCATATCCCCACATTTCACCAACTCCACAAAAACCTGAATTATTACAACTTGCATCTCCATAAGGGTGGTCATATTTTTTGCCATACGTAATGATATAATTGACATATTTTGCCCAAAAAGCACTTCCCACTTTGTTGAAATGGCTGGCATGGGATAATTCATGATTTACACTTTCATATATATCGTATGTATTATAACCACCTCCTGTTCCAATGACAATATCCGGCAAAGCAAATTTAAGAAGAGTATTTGTATATGTCAATAACCTTCCAGCAGTAATATTGATAAAAAAGTTAGACCATCCTGAATTTGAGCTATAACCGATAGGATGCCATACACGCCGGAGCATTGGAGCACAACTTGCATTGGATTGATGTCTGAAAACCCAGATTCTGGGATTGTGTGGTGGTAGTCCGATACCGTCTTTTTTGGCATTCTGATAATATTCAAAGCCCGCATTGTTCACAGAACACCAATCCCATGCTTTTGCATTAGTTCCGAAAGTCCGGTCATGTCCTCCTTTTGAATGCCATCCCATATTGTAATTGGCCGCTGCAAAAGGTCCCCAATTTCCCCAGATAGTAAAGCCTTGTGAATTGTCACCATGGCAAGATAGCACTTGTATCGTAATTCATCTGCCTCAGCGGTATGGCTTAAAGATTTACGGAAATATTTTAGAGCATTCTCCGGGTCGGAAATCTGTTGATAAGACTGTCCTATGTTGAATAATAATTGTGCTGTTTCCTGGGAGTTTTCCTTGATATCTGGGCTTCGTGGTGTGGCCCTTGTTGTTATGAGATGACCTTCCTGGAGCAATTGGCACAAAAATACGCAAACAATTCCCGCTTGATGATTATCAGTCTTTCCACGGATGATAGTAGAGAGGAGTGGCTGGCAAAAGCTCCTGCCGATAGATCTAATTGGAAACAGTATTGGGCAACGAAACACGCGAAAGAAATACTGGGAAATGAATATAATGTATCGGCCATACCCCATTTTATGTTATTTGGTAGAGACGGAAAAGTTATAGACATTCATGCGCCTTCTCCCTCTGACAAAAATATCGACAAATTGTTTCATGATCTTTTCTGATTGTGTCGGAGGATTCTTTTGCTTTTGTTGCCGGGACTGCTGGCTGCCGTGGTTGGGTTGGCAGTCCTTTTTTTGGTCACCGGAATTTTCTTTTCCTAATACACACTATTTCACAAATTTTACCGATTGTTTTCAAGTCTTCCGTCCGGGATGTTTCCCGATTTTTTCTATCTTTGCAGTCGTTAAAAGAGAACAACGAGTAGTGCCTGAACACGTAAATCCAGTTGGTGGTTTACGTGTTCAGGCATTCTTTTTTTGCATAATTTAACAGGAAAAATATGGAAGAAACAGCAGGACAGAACAAATTATGGACAGGCTCTTTCATTAGAATCTGTCTGGTGAACCTCTTTATTTTCGTGAATTTTCATGCGTTGCTGCCTACATTTCCTTTTTTCGTCACCTACCTGGGAGGTGATGCAGTGACTATCGGACTGGCAACGGCATTGTTCAGTGTCACCTCCATCGTATCGCGTCCGTTCGTGGGGTGGCTTATTGACACGCGCGGACGGTGTACGATACTGGTACTGGGACTTGTCGGAATGGCACTTATCCCGATGGGATATTTTGTATCGGCAGGCATTGCGATGGCTGTTGTGCTACGCACGGTGCACGGGGTGTTTCATGCGGCATCGAGCAACGCCTCCTCCACCTGGGTGACGGATATTATCCCGCATGAACGGATGGGAGAAGGGCTGGGCATGTACGGACTTTCAATGGCCGTATCGACCGCCGTGGCACCTGCATTGGGGCTGGCGGTGATGAACGCCTGGGGATTCCGGCCGCTGTTCGCCATTGCTGCACTGGTAGCTCTGGCTGCACTGCTGACAGGCATGGGCATACGGTCGCGCAACTACACGGTATCCGACGCTCCGTTGCGTATTCGTGAACTGTTCGAACCGATGTCAGTGCCCGCTGCCGTTACGCAGTTCTTCTTCATGATGGCGTATGGCGTGATAGAAGTCTATGTAGCGATTTATGCTGCCTCCTGTCATTTGCCCGGAGGCGGGATCTATTTCATCTTCATCGCTCTGGCCACGGTCGGGACACGTATTCTGCTGGGGCGTGCCGTTGACCGGTATGGGGAGGCGCGGCTGGTTTATACCGGTAACGCAGCTATCGTGGCAGGCATATTGCTGTTGATATTTGCGCACAACGTGCCTTGCTACCTGTTGTCGGCAGTCCTGTTGGGGTATAGTTTCGGGGCTATCCAGCCTTCCTTGCAGACCATGGCGATGCACGCCGTAGCTCCCGAACGGCGGGGAGCTGCGAGTTCCACATTTTTTGTGGCCTTCGATTTCGGTATTGCGCTGGGCGGCTTTCTGGCAGGCGTGTTGGTGAAATGGCTGGGGTATGATGCCATGTTCCTCTGCATGATCGTGCCCTGCCTGCTGTCGTGGGGCTACTATTATGTGTTCGGACGCTGTCATGCCTCGTCGTTCAATCCGGAGAACCGCCGGAGAATGCAAGGTCTCGGAGAAAAAGAGGATACCACCCTGTCCTCCGGAAAATCCCTGCCGTTTGTGGTTACCATTTCACGTGAATACGGTAGTGGCGGGCATCATATCGGGGAACTGCTGGCACAGCGGTTGGGGGTGAAATTCTATGACAGGGAGCTTATCACGCTCACTGCGCAGCAAAGCGGGTTGGGCGAATGCACCGTGCAGGAGAATGAACAGACCGTAAACGGACGACTGTTGTATGACGATCCTGTGCAGACTGCCGTATTCCGCGCACAGAGCCGGGTAATACTTGATATTGCCGGCAGGGAGTCGTGCGTTATCGTGGGACGGCTTGCCAATTTCATTCTGAAAGGCCGTCCCCGGTGTCTCCATGTTTTTGTTTATGCCGATGAGGCTGCCCGTCTGAAACGCATAATCTCTGAATATGGGATAGAGAACAACCGTGCAGAAGCCTTACTGAAACGTACCGACCAGGAGCGGCGTGAACACTGCCTGCACTATGCCGGTTGCGATTGGGGCGACCGGTACTATTACCATTTGATGCTGGACAGTTCGATGGCTACGGACGAACAGGTGGCGGAAGCCATTTATTCTGTCATTCACTGTCTGGCTGCCGAATAGATGGGCTATATGAATGTTTTAACGTGAATATAACAGTAAAATTCCGGAGTACCATTTCCGGTCACTTTCAACATCTTTGAAAGTGGTTGTGGGGTGGGGAATACATTGAAGGATAAAATCGGTTTCCCTTCAGGTGTCGTGGATGAAACCGATTTTATCCAATTCGTAGCGTTCGATATCTTTTATGAAAGCCTCTGTCAGTAATATGGTCAATTCCCGCTTCATCAGGTTGATGACGTTAGTTAACTATTCCTTCATAGAATACTTTCCAAAGCGGATCGTTTAAAGGAGGTTTTGCCGTGATGGTAATCATTTCCTGGCTCACCGGATGTTTGAAAGTGATCGAACGGGCGTGCAAACTGATCCCTCCTCCTTCGTTCGAGCGGGGAAAACCATATTTCAGGTCTCCTTTGATCGGACAGCCGATCTTAGCCAATTGGCACCGGATTTGGTGATGCCGGCCCGTGTAAAGCTTCACTTCGAGCAGGTAATAACGTTGTGAACTTCCGAGTAGTTTGTATTCCAGGGTGGCTTCTTTGGCTCCGGCTTTGGGCTGGTTGTAAGCGTGCGATTTGTTTTTTTCCGGATCACGCATCAGATAGTGGGTGAGTACGGCATGATCCTCGGCCGGCAAATTGCCTACGATAGCCCAATAGATCTTGCTGATCTCCTTTTCGTGTTCCTGGAACATTTTATTCAGCCGGGTGAGGGCTTTACTGGTGCGTGCAAAAATCACTACACCGCTGACAGGACGATCCACCCGGTGGGGGATACCCAGATAAACCTCTCCCGGTTTGTTGTATTTCTTCTTGATATACGCCTTTACTTCTTCGCTCAAAGGGGTATCTCCGGTTTTATCTGCCTGTACAATATCCGAAATTTTCTTATTGACGGCGATGATATGATTATCTTCGTATAAAACTTCTAACATAAATAAAAGATATAAGTTAAAGGCTATAGGCTATAAGCTAGATGCTATAAGCTAAAGGCTATAGGCTAAAAGTAAATAAAAGATAGATAAACATTTTAGCTTTTAGCTTATAGCCTATAACTTTATTAGTATTGTTCTCTCTCATTCGGGAAATCACCGCTTTTTACATCGGCGATATAATTGCCGACAGCACCGCTGATTTCTGCATATAGGTTATGATAGCGCCGTAAGAAGCGGGGAGAGAATTCCTGATTGATACCGAGCATATCGTGGATGACCAGGACTTGTCCGTCTACACCGCCACCGGCACCGATGCCGATGACGGGGATACTGACTTCTTGGGCGACTCTGGCTGCCAAAGCTGCCGGAATCTTCTCCAGCACGATGGCAAAACAACCTGCTTCTTCCAGGAGATGGGCATCGTGAACCAATTTTTCCGCTTCCTCTTCTTTTTTGGCGCGGATGGCATAGGTCCCGAATTTATGGATGCTCTGGGGGGTAAGTCCAAGATGGCCCATAACCGGAATTCCGGCCGACAGGATACGTTGGATAGATTCGAGAATTTCTTCTCCTCCTTCGAGTTTGATGGCGTCGGCAGCCGTTTCTTTCATGATACGGATGGCTGAGTTTAAGGCCTCTTTGCTATTTCCCTGATAACTACCGAAAGGCATGTCTACAACAACTAATGCCCGTTTTACTCCTCTGACTACCGAAGCGGCATGATAAATCATTTGGTCGAGGGTGATCGGTAAGGTTGTCTCATGGCCTGCCATTACATTGGAAGCCGAGTCGCCGACCAGGATAACATCTATGCCTGCCTGATCGACGATACGGGCCATAGAATAGTCATATGAAGTAAGCATACTGATTTTCTCACCCTTGAGTTTCATCTCCGATAAAACATGGGTGGTTACCACTTTTACTGCTGATTGTGTTGACATGATTAATTTGATTTGTGACTTTAGAACTGGGATTTCCGATGGGAAAAGTCATCCGAATCGTCGTCCGTAAATCTGAAATTTATTTAAAGGTTCCGATTATCGTCTGAGAACCGGTCGTTTTTTGTCCCAATTTCACTTCTATTTGGGTACCCAGAGGAAGAAAAAGATCTACCCGCGAACCGAATTTGATAAAACCGGCGTGCTGATCCTGACGGGCCTGTCCTCCGACAGGAGCATAAGAGACAATACGTTTAGCCATAGCCCCTGCAATTTGACGCATCAGGACGGTCTTACCGTTATTACATTCGATAACGATGGTAGTCCGTTCGTTATCGGTCGAGGATTTGGGTAGATAAGCCGCTGCAAAATTGCCTTTGTGGTATTTGAAATACTTGATCACACCGTTTACGGGAAACCAGTTGATATGTACATTGAAAATGTTCATAAAAATAGAGACTTGAAGACGGCGGTCTTTAAAATATTCCGGTTCTTCGGTTTCTTCAATCACGACGATTTTTCCATCGGCAGGGGCTAAGATCGTGTTGTCGTCTTGTATGATCACCCGGTTCGGAAAACGGAAAAAATTGACGACAAGAAGATACATAACTACCGTAATCCCCAGAATTGTATAGACAATAGAGGTATTATTGATGAAATAAAAAGATGCCAGATTAAGGATAATCAGCACGATTAAAATTTTCAATAACAGGATATATCCAGCTTTATGTATGGTCATATTTTTAACTTTAAATATTTATACGGTATCAGCTCGCAAAGGTATCAATTTTCGATTTAAAAGCTAATATCCCGAACGAATAAATTCGGTTTACTATAGGTCAGCAACCGAATTTAAAGGCGATATATACGAAGATTACAGGCAAAGCATACAAAATCGAATCCAATCGGTCCAATACCCCACCGTGACCTGGCATGATATGTCCCGAATCTTTGATCTCGATGCATCTTTTGAACATCGATTCTACGAGATCACCGAAACTACCGAATACAATGACAATGGCCGAGATAACGGTGGTATCGATATAAGACAAACCTTCGATATGGGGAGCGATAAGCAATCCGCCGACCAGTGTCGTGAGTCCGCCTCCGATGGTTCCTTCCCAGGATTTTTTAGGCGAAATACGGGGAAATAATTTATGCTTTCCGAATTTCGAACCGAATAAATAAGCAAAAGTGTCATTGAACCATACCAATAAGAAAGGAAAGAAGATAATATCCGGTTGCCACCTGCCCGTACACAAGTAGGGGAGGTAAATCAGCAAAGTAAAGGGCAGGGTGAAATAAAACAGAGCATAAATCCCGAAAGCCATATTCTGAAAAGCATGGGTACTCTTCCGGTACAATTCCCAAATCCCCATAAAGAATGTGGCACTGAAGAAAAACAGATAACCTTCTTTATAACCGAAATAGTTATGAATGAACCCTGAAATGAAAAGCAGGCTCCCGCTGAGGATACACATGGTACGGTTGACCCGGATATGAATCACCTCTGCCATATGGCTGAATTCAAGTAATCCGATAATGTTTATAATAAAAAAAAGTGCAAAAAAACAAAATGGATGTATATAAATACATGCTGTTAGTATCACCACAAATAGGAATCCGCTGATTGCCCGTTTACCGAAATTATTCACAATTGACTGATTTTATGATTGCTGCTGCTTTCCCTTTATCTTCTTTCTTAACCATGACTTCGATCGCTCCTATTTTAAAAGAGGAGTCTTTCTGATTCAGAATCACTGCTTCTACGTTGTTATCGTTAAGCAAACTTTTAACCAGCTCTGCCCGGTAGAGCTGGCCGGTTTCGAAAATAACTACCCAATCGTTCATAGCGATTTTATTTCATTTTCGACTGTTTTCTCTTCCTTCGTTTCTTCCTCTTCATCGTCTTTCCAGGGGCGTTTCCCTAAGATGCGTTCCAGATCGTCACTGAAAATAACTTCCCGTTCGAGCAATAACTCTGCAACCTGCCGATGTTGGTCCTGATGAGTTTTAAGTAATTCTTTGGCTCGGTTGTAAGCATTTTCAACCAGTTCTTTTACTTCACTGTCGATCAGTTCTGCGGTCTTTTCCGAATAAGGTTTGGTGAAACTGAAATCGCTTTGACCACTGGAATCGTAATAACTCAGATTACCGATCTTTTCGCTCATACCGAAAATGGTAACCATCGCATAGGCTTGTTTGGTAGCCCGTTCCAGGTCGTTTTGTGCTCCGGTAGAGATTTGACCGAAAGTGAGTTCTTCGGCAGCACGTCCTCCCAATACAGAACACATTTGATCCAGCAGTTGTTCTTTTGTCGTGATCTGACGTTCCTGCGGAAGATACCAGGCTGCTCCTAAAGCTTTACCCCGGGGTACGATAGTCACTTTTAACAGGGGATGGGCGTGTTCGAGCAACCAGGAGACGGTAGCATGGCCGGCTTCGTGATAAGCGATGGCTTTCTTTTCACTTACTTTTATTACTTTACTGCGGTTTTCCAGCCCCCCGACAATCCGGTCGATTGCATCCAGAAAATCCTGTTTTTCAACTTCATTTTTGTCTTTACGGGCTGCAATCAAAGCTGCTTCGTTAGCGACATTGGCAATATCGGCTCCCGAGAAACCCGGCGTTTGCTTGGCCAGGAAAGGGATATCCACATCTCCGGCCAGTTTCAACGGTTTCAGGTGCACTTTGAAAATTTCTTCCCGGTCTTTCAATTCCGGCAGGTCGACATAGATTTGGCGGTCGAAACGTCCGGCACGAAGCAAGGCGCTGTCCAGAATGTCCGCCCGGTTGGTTGCAGCCAGAATAATCACCCCCGAATTGGTCTCGAAACCGTCCATCTCGGTCAGTAACTGGTTCAGCGTATTTTCCCGTTCATCGTTCGAGCCCATGTTGGGGTTTTTACCTCTGGCCCGGCCGATGGCGTCTATTTCGTCGATAAAGATAATACAAGGCGCTTTTTCTTTGGCTTGTTTAAATAAATCCCGGACACGGGAGGCACCGACACCGACGAACATCTCCACAAAGTCGGAACCCGACATCGAGAAGAAAGGTACATTGGCTTCGCCGGCCATAGCTTTCGCCATCAGCGTTTTTCCGGTTCCCGGAGGACCTACTAAGAGAGCTCCTTTCGGAATTTTACCCCCCAATTTGGTATATTTATCCGGAGATTTCAGAAAAGAAACGATCTCTTCCACCTCTTGTTTGGCTTCAGCTAATCCCGCTACATCTTTGAAGGTAATCTTGATGTGGGTGTCCTTATCGAACAACTTGGCCTGTGATTTGCCGACATTGAAGACTCCTCCGGGACCTCCGCCCCCTTTACTCATCCGGCGGAAGAAGAAAATCCAGATAAATACCAAAAGAGCGATCGGGAAGAAGATAGAGAAGAGGTTTCCCCAACCGTCGTATTCCTGATCATAGTCGATCTTGATATCCGCTGCTGCCGGAGTCTTTTCCTGGAGCTCGGAAAATTCTTTGGAAAAAGTTTCCAACGGGCCCGGTGAGAAGTAAAACTGAGGACCGGGACTGGAATTTTTGAACCCCTGCGATTTCAATTGGGAGTAATTCTCGATCTTATCGGGCTTCATATATACCTGGGCCTGCCCTTTATTCGTGATGACCGTAATCTTTTCGATATCACCTTTTCCGAGCATTTTAGTCTTGACTTCTTGCCAGGTTGTCCTTACCGGATCGGGATTCATATTGAAAAATTGAAATCCGATAATAATGGCTGCCAGTATGATATACATCCAATATCCGTTGAATTTCGGAGCTTTGATATTTTTACCTCCCCCTACTGGAGGAAAATTGAATCCTCCGTCTTTCTTGTTTTCGTTGTTGTCTGCCATTTGGTATGTTCGCAATATTTGTATTCTTTACTGTTTTCAATTTGTTCCGTTTGTCGTATGATAACCGGAATAAGTGAGCATTTCCGGCTCTCCGGCTATTTCGGTGATCTGTGCATCTGCCCAGAAATCTTCCAATTGATAATAGTCGCGCAATTCTTTTTCAAAAATGTGTACGACAATATCCCCATAATCGACGACTACCCATTGTGCTGCATTCAATCCTTCGATATGAAAAGGCCTTTCATCCAGATCTTCTCTCACTTTTTCTTCAACAGCATCGGTTAACCCTGCAATATGCGTGCCGGAAGTTCCATGACATATTACGAAAAAACTACAAAAACAGTTTTCTATTTTTCTTAAATCGATTTTTACAATCCGGTGCGCTTTATTATCTTCCAGCGCTTCAATAATTTTATTTACTACCTGTTCCGTTTTTAACATTTTTGACTATAACTTTTCAAGCTACAAATATATACTATTTATCAACTAAAAACGAAAAACTGTGCCAGAAAACCTTTGTTTCCTTTTTTCAATTTTACTATGTCGTTTTCGGGTTACTGCATATGATGCGAAATTAGAAAAAATCATGAAATATGGATAATTTTGAATCATTCTTTTTATTTTGGCGTTATTTCAGGTGAAAAGAATATTTTTGTATGTTTTTACTTTAGTTACTAAATACTTTAAACGATGAAAATATATCGAATTCCTATGGTGCCGGGACCTGTTTCTGTATCCCGGGAAGTTTTGGAGGCAGGGCAGGAGAATTTCGGTTCTGCCGACCTGGAAAAAGAGTATATCGATCTGTATAAGGCCACTGAAAAATCGCTGCGTAAAATCATGCAGACGAAAAATAGTGTCATTATACAAACCGGTGAGGGGATGTTGGCGCTTTGGAGTGCTTTGAAGAGTTGTTTGTTACCGGGGGATAAAGTGTTGGTGTTGTCGACCGGGCTTTTCGGTTACGGTATGGGGGGAATGGCGGAGGCTATCGGTTGTGAGGTAAGGACGGTCGGATTCGGATTCGACGAGACCTTTACCGATTTTGATCTGATTGAAAAGGCTATCCGGGAATTCCAGCCGAAAATGATTACGATGGTACAAAACGAGACGCCGAGCGGGACGATGAATCCCGTGGCTGAAATCGGGGCCTTAAAAGAAAAATATGCCGTACCTTTATTATATGTAGATGCGGTTTCCGGATTAGGGGGCAGCGTAGTCAAAACCGATGAATGGCATATCGACCTCTGTCTGGGGGCTTCGCAGAAATGTTTGTCTGCACCGGCTTCGATGTCTTTTTTGTCGGTGAGCGACCGGGCGTGGGAAATAATCGAAGAAGTGGGATATGTGGGGTACGATGCCCTCTTACCTTTCCGTACAGCGGTAAAAAATGCTTATTTCCCTTATACTCCTTATTGGCAAGGAACCGCACAGTTGAATAAGGCTTGCGAACTGATTCTGGAAGAAGGATTGGGCAAAGTGATCGCACGTCATCAGAAAGTGGCCGGATATTGCAGGGAGCGGATCGTTAAAATGGGATTGAAATTATATCCGGCAATGGATGCTGTACCTTCTCCTACAGTGACGGCAGTCTACGTTCCGCAGAAAATATCCTGGAAGAATCTGGATACACGTTTGCGGGCCGAAGGCCTGGTGGTCGGCGGAAACTACGGATGTCTGGCAGGAGAAGTTTTCCGTATCGGACATATGGGGACTCAGGCCAACCTCAATCTGGTGAAAGAAGCGATGGATATTCTCGAAGGGGTAATCCGGGGAAATTAAGCGTATAACGGCATGATCGAATGGCTGGAGGCACATCAGTTGCCCTGTTTTTTCAGGGAGATTTGGGGGATCCAATGTCCTGGTTGCGGATTTCAGACTGCGCTGTTACTCCTGTTAAAAGGAAATATACAGGCAGCGGTCGTTAGCTGGCCGGGAATAGTTCCCCTTTTCGCATTCGGCCTGCTTCTGATCGGACGTTGTTGTGGGATCAGAAAGATCTCTGCCGGTTTTTTGAAAGGAACCGGATTTTGTTGTGTCGCTACGATTCTCCTCGTTTATGTATTCCGGTTTATAAGAATGGGGCAGGTGATTTGATTTGTATGCTTATTCCTGTAACCTTATCGGCCTGTCGTCGTATCCTAAGCTCGAATTTATTCCTGAGGAACCGATATGAAAAAAATGTTGGCCGGGTTGTTAAAAAATGTCGTTTTTGTTTGTTTGATAATAATTTTAATTTCATATTTGCTTTAATGAACCAGGCGATAAACCGAAGAAGAAATGAGGAGGGAAGGTAAAAACAGGAAACAGAATATAAATTTAATAATCAGTGTATTATGGAAATAATGAATGGAGCGAAAAAGGACCTGCCCAATGCGACGGTCGTATTGGTTTTGGGAATTCTGTCCCTGATATTTTGTTGGTGTTACGGGTTCTTCGGTTTGATATTGGGGATCATTGCCGTAGTCTTGGCCGGGGGACAACGGAAACTGTATTTGCAGTCGCCGGATGAATATACCGAGTCTTCATTCAAGAATGTGAATGCAGGCCGGGTGTGCGGGATTATTTCCATCTGCATTGCGGGGGTTGTGGTCGTGGTATTACTTTTAGTATTAATGGGAATTGTTGCCAGCATAGGTATTGCTAGTTTTGGATTATAAAAACTTAATAATATGGACTACAGATTTGAGATCAGTAAACCAGACAGTAATGATTTTAGGTGTGAAATAGCTATTAACGGTGAGCAGACTTTTCAGCAGTTGCACGATAAATTGGTGGAAACATTGAACTTCGACGGTTCGCAGATGGCCTCCTTTTTTACCTTGGATAAAATGGGAAACCGGGGAAAAGAAATTGCTCTGATGGAAATGTCGGCCGACGATGAAGAAGATAATAATACGCTGGTGATGGATGTTACGACCATCCGTGAAGTGGTAAATGCCAGTTGCATCGAATTGGAATATGTATATGATTTCTTTGCCAATCAGTATCTGAAAGTCGAATATGCCGGGGAATATATCGGGGATTCTGCCGATGTTTTGCCCTTGTGTGTCTATTGCGAAGGAGAATTGCCCCATCAGACGGAATACGATGCCAATGAAGATTGGGCTTTCGATAAAGACGACGACGAATATGACGATAGTTTTATGGAGGAATTCGGTGGTAGCGGACGCCGCAGAAGGGGAGGAGACGACGATGACGAAGATTTTCGCTTCGGTGATGAAGACGACGATTATAGGGACGATAGTTATGGCGACGACGATGGGTATGACGACCGCTATGAAAGTCTGGACGATTATATAGATAAACTATAGTTTTTTTTCAGTTACTTGGTTGCAAAGGTTACAAGGGTCACAAAAATGAATGCGGACACTTGTAACCTTTGTCATGAAAATCAGTCAGGATGAAAACACTACTTGTTTTATTGGGACCGACGGGAGTGGGAAAGACGGATCTCAGTATCGGTATCGCCAAAGCGTTCGGTACGGAAATCATTTCTTGTGATTCCCGGCAGATCTACAAAGAAATGCGGATAGGGACCGCAGTGCCTTCACCCGGTCAATTGGCTGCTGTCCGGCATCATTTTATCCAAACGATCTCGGTGCACGATTATTATAATTCGTGGCAATTCGAAGTGCAGGCTTTGGAGCGGATCCGGGAATTATTTCAGGAGAAGGAAGTGGTCCTGATGACCGGTGGATCGATGCTGTATATCGATGCCGTATGTAAAGGTATAGACGATATTCCGACCATTTCTCCTGAATTGAGAACCGGGCTGATGGAGGTATATGAACGGGAAGGTTTGGAAAGTATCCGGCAGATGCTGAAAGAATTGGATCCTGTATTTTACGGACAGGTCGATCTGAACAACGGAAAACGGGTGCTCCATGCTGTCGAAGTGTGTTGCATGGCCGGTGTACCCTACTCTTCGCTACGGAAAAACACCCCCAAAGACCGGGGATTCCGTATTGTTCGTATCGGCTTGAACCGCGAAAGAGAAGAGTTGTATGCCCGGATCGACCGGCGGGTAGACCTGATGCTGGAGGAAGGACTGGAAGATGAAGCCCGGCGGTTGTGGCCTTTGCGTCATTTGAATGCCTTGAATACCGTAGGTTATAAAGAACTGTTCGATTATTTCGAGGGAAAGACCGATTATGCCGAAGCCGTCCGCCTGATCAAGCGCAACTCCCGGCGGTATGCCCGCAAACAATTGTCCTGGTTCCGGCGCGATGACGATATCCGTTGGTTTCATCCCGACGATTACGAGGGTATCGTAGAGGCGATTCGGTTAATGAAAATAGGGTAGATGTATTACTGACATAAGTTTACTCTGTTTTTAGTCAACTTATTTAGGATAATACATAGAATTATTTTGTTACTTGCCCGTCTACGGTGTTCGTGTTTGGAGACCCGGTCGCTTCTGTCGGTCGTCTATCTTTTTCTGTCACTGACCGGCGGAACTCCTCACCGGACCGTTCCAGGCGAATCGGTCGGACGGTATAAAAACCGGAATCGGAATAGAAAGAAAAAAATTAAACCTGCGTTATAAGTGTAAACATGTATATAACTGCTTAATTATTAATTTCGTCAATAGATTGATTTTATATAAAAATAATGTTATTTGTAAAAAATTATTTCCCGAACCACTCTTTTCGGATCTTGGGCTGTCTTCTTTTCAGAAATATAGAATAATATTTGTTAAGTATATAAATCGAATAATGAAAAGGGATATACGATATAAATAGATGTCTATATTTATTGGGTTTGTTTAACCATAAAAAGGGGGGAAGACAGGATAAGAAACAGAAATAATGTTGTTTTCATCATGGAAAAGTTAAGTTGTATGGTAATGATTGCCATTATCATTTTGTTATCCGGTTGTCGGACTAAACCATCTGGAGTGTCTCGTTGCATCCATTTCGATTTCACTCAAGAGATGAAGGATGTTCATACAATGGGTTTGTTAAAAGATTGTACTATTGTTCCTTTGGAAACAAACGACTCGGTTCTGATAGGAGAGATTGATAAGGTCATCTTTTACGAAACCCGTCTGTATGTCGCCACCTTTTCTCCTGAGCAAGCGGTTTATATTTTTAACTTACAGGGTAAATTGTTGCATAAAATAAGCAGGAAAGGACGCGGGGCAGAAGAATATTTGCAATTATCCGATATGTTTATCGATTCCCGGAACCGGACCTTGAATTTATTGTCAAGAATAGACGAAAAGCTATTGGTGTTTGATGTGGACGAATACCGCTTGGTAAAGACTATCCGTCTTCCGAAAGCATTTGTTAAAATGGTCTCATTGGAAAACGGCTACATCGGATATATGGGCAACTATTCGCAAGATAAAAACCAACCATACAATTTGTGGGCAATGAATTCCCGGTACGAAATCGAAAGTCAGTATATGAAAATAGACTCCCGCTGGGAAAGTAAAATGGCCAGTATCCATTCGCTTTCCACATACCAGGATTCGTTGTATTATATAGCACCTACAGACTTTAACATTTATCGTTGCCAGGGGAAGGATATGTGTGTTGACCATACGGTACGTTTTGGAAAATTTCATTTGCCAGCGGAACAACTTTCATATGATGAGTACAAAGAATATACACGCAATCCGGATTATATTACAACCATAGAGAAATTCCAGGAAACTCCGGATTTCTATATTTATTGGGTGCTGGCAGCCGGTCAGAATCGCTTGTGCCTGTATAATAAGAACAATCGGGAGTCTCAGGTTTGTGAACTAACGGCTTATACCGGAAAGTATTTTATTTCCTTTGGGCGTATGATTGACATCACTTCGGATTATATAATAACCTCTGTCAGTGCCTCGGATATGTGTACGTATTTGAAAGGAGGAAATGAATATGTCAATTTTGAAGAGAAGTATCCCAAACAGATACAACGGATGAGAGAAGAATTTTCCGGCATACAGGAAGATAGCAATCCTTGTATTGTGATTTATTCATTTTGAGCAATTTTCTGGTGTTATGTATGAAACATTACCCCCGTCCCTTTGTTTTCCCTCCACCATCGACCAGTACAGGGCGAAGAACGAGGTGCTGGAAAAGGAGATACCGCAGTTGCAGGAGATAGCCGGCAAGGTGTGGAAGAAGGAGGACGAGCTGAAGCAACTCAAGTCCGAACTTGCCGCGCTCGACCGCAAGATACAGTTGGAGCTTGCGCCGCCCACGCCCGAAGTCGCCGAAAAGGAGAATGACGGGCAGGAGGTCAAGCCGGATACGGAAGGTGTACGGAACGTACCGTCACAACCCACCGAAGAAGCTCCGCTGATACGCAGCCCGGCGAATGAGCGAAGTCCGTCTGGGAATTTCATTGCCGACCATGTCGTTATCGGACGGCCGGGATTCAACGTTCGTGACGAATGCAAACCGAAAGGAATAAAAATGTGAACGAGTGTGGATATGTATGGCAGGATTGGGAATATACCGTTCCTTTTCCTGCCTTTTTCCATCAATATGGTATAACAGGGATTCCATACGTAAAATCCTCCAATTTATATCAAGGAATAGGGTGTTGAAAGTAAATCGTCACGGCAAATCCGCCATATTTTCAGTATTTTCGCTAATTTTGCAACCAAAATAGTCAGGCATAATAAAATGGAACCATCTATATACAGTTATTCACTTTGTATTGCGCTGCCGTTGATGTTGTTCTTCGGCTTTTATTTTTTGCTGGCCCAAACCCCGGAAAAGGCCATTTTTGAGAATTACCTACGCTCCCGGCGGATAATGGGTATGGCGTTGTTATTGCTTGCGGCAAACTATTCGGTACATTTCTTCTTCGGGATAAGGTTCAAAAATGTCCATGCAGCCATATTGATGAATCTGTCCACCTATTTTCTGTGCTACTACCTTTTCAGTTCAGCATTGATAACACTGCTTGACCGTTTCTATATCACACGGAAAAGGATTCGGACGCATATCATTCTATGGATCATCTTCTCCGGACTTTCCGGGGTTGTCCTATTGTTGTTTCCGGATGGAATAGTGCAGAAAAGCACTTTGCTGGCTTTGGCAGCATGGCTGGTGGTTTACGGACTGGTGTTGTCTCGCAGAGTCATTGTCGCATACCGCAGAGCTGTCCGGATTTTCGATGACACACATGCCGATGATATAGGCGCATATATAAAATGGCTGTCCATCTTTACTTATTGGGCTCTTATCTTCGGAGTTGGATGCGGATTGCTTACATTTTTGCCTGATGAATACGTTTATATATGGATTCTGTCATCAATTCCGTTTTACGTCTATCTCTACCATTGCTACCAGAATTATCTGCTGTTTTACGAACAGGTGGAAACCGCAATGGAAGATGGTATGATTTCTGAAGAGGAAGACCCGTGTGACACCAAACTGGAACAGATACAGAAACTGGAGAACCCGTCATACCATTCCGAAATGGCGGAGAAAATAAACGGCTGGATTGATGCGGAGGGTTATATCCAGTCCGGCCTTACCATAAAGAAACTTGCTGATATGCTCCAGACTAACCGCACCTATCTGTCTGAGTATATCAAAACGACGTATGGTGCATCGTTCCGCGATTGGATTACCGGTCTCCGCATCAATTATGCGAAACGCCTGCTTGCGCAATATCCGAGGCTGACGGTTGCTGACATTTCTGAAAGATCCGGCTTTCTGTCCCCAAGCCATTTCATCAGGCTGTTCAAGGAAAATTCAGGCTGTACTCCTGTCAAATGGAGGAAAACAGAGGCGGAATAATGCACTGCTTTATGCCCAATAGAAATAGCCTAAACGACAAAAAATAGTCTGAACGACAAAACTGAAATGTTCTAAACCACAAAAATATGCGATTCTGACAATTGAGACAATTTTTATAGGCAAGAATCGGGCAGAATAAAATCTATTCGCTTATTTTGTATGCTGATATTCCTAATTGGAAATAAAAAAGCATATAAAAATGAGCAAAAGAATCTTATTCTTCATTTTGTTTTCGTGGCTGGCATCGGCAGCTTTTCCTGCTTTTGCGCAGCAGAAAACCGACACGGTCTACACTTTCCGCTTCGTGCCGCGAAAAGACATGTTCTATGTGCCATGGAATGACAATGGCAAAGAACTTGCGCGTCTTCTGGAGTGTATCGAAAGTAACAAACCGGATATAGTGGAGGGACGGCTGCCTCTTTACGTGGACGGATACTGTAACTCCGGCAAGTCGGAACGGGCAAGCCTCGCTATCGCCGGGACACGTTCCAACCGTGTGAAATCAGAGTTGATTACCCGGAAAGGACTGCGTGAAAACAACTTCATCACCCGTAACCATGCCTCGAAGGGCGACTTCGTGACGGTGCGTATCATACTGCCGAAAGAGAAAGTGCCGGTTATTGCGGAGGATACACATCCCGGTTACGAGGAAGAAAAGGAACAGTCACACCGTGAAAACGACAAGGCTACAGAAACAATCCAAGACACAGAGGGGGCAAAGGTGTCTACCGGACAGGAAAATCAGCCTGAATCCGTACTGTCGGCATCATCCACAACTTTGGGATTATCACTGCGTGCCAACCTGCTGCGTTGGGCAACCCTCACGCCCGACCTCGGTATTGAGTGGCACATCAACCCGTCATGGGGAATATCCGTGAACGGCTCGTGGACTTCGTGGTCGTGGAATGACAAGGACAGAAGATACGCCCTTTGGGAAGTGGCACCGGAACTCCGCTATTATATAGGCAGCGAGAAACGCGGCTACGTAGGTGCTATGTACAAAGTCGGCTCATTCAACTACAAGCTGTCGGAGACCGGCAAGCAGGGCGACATCATGGGTGGCGGCATCACCGGCGGCTACGTGCTGAAACTGAACAATGCCCTCTCGATGGACTTCTCCTTAGGGTTGGGCTATATCCATGCCGACTATGACAAGTATGTGGTCATCAACGGCGTGAGGGTAAGGCGCGGCAGCGGAACAAAGAACTGGTGGGGCCCTGTCTCGGCGGGTGTCACCCTGGTGTGGAACATCTTTTAGCGGAAAGGAGGAACAATGAATACAACGATAATCATACGACAGATAAAGGAATATACGGGAGCATACGGAAAGGCTTATACCTTATTATATCTAATAGGTGCGGTGGCCATACTGACCTCGTGCGTGAAGGACGACCTCTATGACACGCCGCACCCCGACCGTGGGGCGGTGGTCGTAACCACAGACTGGAGCGGAAAGAGCACCGAGGCGGACATACCGCAGGCATACACACTGCGCATCGGCGGGAGGGAACAGAACGTGAGCGCGGCGACCAACGTGTTCGACGCGCTGCTCGCGCCCGGTGGCTACGGCCTGACGGTGTACAACTCCCCGGAGGGGATTAGTATCGACGGAAACAAGGCAACGGTGAATCCGGTGGATCTGACGGGTGCAATAGAGCCGCACCCCGGCTACCTCTTCGCCTCGCACCAGGACATCAGCGTCGTGGCGGACGACACCCTGCACGTCACCGCCCCGATGAGACAATACGTGCGCAGGCTCGACATCGAACTGACCGCCACGGAAGGCGACTACAGCCGTGTACAGTCGGCTACGGCAACGCTCTCCGGCGTGGCTTCGGCAGCGGATATGGCAACAGGCGACCGGAGTGTAGCGGCACAAGTAACAAACGCTTTCAGGCAGGACGACAACAAGTTCACAATCTTTTTCCGACTGCTCGGCATCGTCCCGACGGAAACGCATACGCTGACGGTGGACATCACTTTCAACAACGGTGACACGCAGCGGGTAGTGAGCGACCTTACCGAGGCCATAAGGGACTTCAATAACGGCACCAAACCGGTTAAACTCACGGGTAATCTGCTTTTGCCCGTAGAGGCCGGGGTAACGGGCGCAACCATCACGGGCTGGAACGAGGTAGAAAGCGGCAATGGGGATGCTAACTGACGATAAATATTTTAATCAAAAAAACAAGATTATGACAATGATCATGAGGTTTTTCATTATTGCAGCAGCGGCAACGCTATTGGCTGCGTGTACACAAGAGAACGAGGTACGGAACAATCCGGTGGAAGCACGAATCACGGCAGGCGTGAGCGGGCCGAAGACCCGTGCTGTGGACAACGGGTGGAACGCCGACCGAATCGGCGTGATGGTGGTGGATGCCCCTGGCACGACCACGACCATGGGCGGCAAGTACAAGAACGTGGGATACGCAACCACGAGTACCGGCACCAACGCGGACTTCACCCCGATGACGGCGGGTGGCGGCATCTTCTTCGAGGACGCTTTCCTCGAGTTTACTTTTGCCGCCTACGCGCCTTACGCATCGGGCGCAAACGCCTCCACCCTGCCTGGTACAGACGGGAAGATTACGGTAAATACAAGCAACCAGCCCACGACCACGGAACAGGAGAAGGTGGACTACATCCATGCCACGGGAGCCATGGCCGATAAAGACAGCCCGACCGTCAGCTTCACGGACAACACCGCCGCGGGCGGCAGCGACTGCTCCTTCAAGCACAAGATGGCCCGTCTTATCCTCAAGGTGCAGGTGTCGAACACCGACGGTTTCGACGACACTGCCGTGCTGGAATTCGCCGACTACAAGCTGGGCGGCCTGGTTCACGAGGGAACGTTCGATGTGAAGACCGGTACCGCCGCGACCGCGGGCAGCGTTGTGAGCGACTGGATGTTACGCCAGTGCACCGGTGCCCCGAAGACGGCCACGGACAAGTGCGTGGCAACCTTTGACGCCGCCACGGGCGTGATGACTTTCACCATGATCCTGCTCCCGCAGACACTCGCCAACGCTTTGGTGCTTGAGATATCTCCCGATGACGGGGAATACCAGAGCTACTCCAACAAGGACATGATCAAACCCGCGTTGGAGGCCGGTTATTCTTATACCTACACCATCACGGTGAAGAAGACGGGGCTGACCCTTAGCGGAAGCACCATCGAAAACTGGAACGACGGTGGTAGCCATGCGGGTGATGCA
>NZ_CFKYFN010000032.1:0-14067 GCF_985060555.1 Odoribacter sp.
CTGGGATATGAGGTGAAGCAGTGTGCCTCGGAGGAGGAAGCCCGGCGGTTTGCCGCGGAGATGCCGGTGGATAGTAAAGTATATCCGGTGTATTATTTCGCCTCGGATACGACAGGAGAAAAAGGGTTTGAGGAATTTTACGTGAAGGGGGAAAAAATTAATCCGGAACGCTTCGGATCGTTGGGAGTGATTGAAGACCTGAAGGCCCGCCGGATGGAAGAACTGGATACTTTCCTGGAAAGATTGCAGGCGGTATTGAACGACCAGAAAACAGAAAAAGAAGATATTGTCGGAACGATGAAAGCATTTATCCCCAATTTTGAACATATGGAGAAAGGGAAAAACCTGGATCAGAAGATGTAACATTTATTTAAGAGCTAAATTGAGTGGAGTTTCATGACTTGGGATGAAACTCCATTTTTTTATAGATTATTCGCTGGATTTTTAAATCAAATCATACATAAATATAGAATTTATGAAAATTAATATTTGTATTTTATATCGCTATTCAGTGAGCTGTTGGGGATGTGGCAGATTTATAATTTTTTTTAGAATAAAAACGCGGTAGTTTTATAAAAGTATGTATTTTTGCAAAGATTGATTGGATATTGTATATTAGTTGTAAAATAGAGAGATGCTAAGTTTATTGTCAGATAATTGGAGATTGGTGCTATCGATGGTATTGGCTTTGTTGATCGGCTGGAATATTCGTGTGCCGGTGTTCAAGATGGCCATACTGAAGAATTTTGTGGATAAACCGAATAAACGTTCTTCACATACCGGGTGTGTTCCGAATATTGGGGGAATTGTTGTTTTTTTAGCTTTTTTGTGTTCATTTTTACTGTTTGTCAGATTCGATAGCCGGCCGGAATTTCAGTATGTTTTATTGGGGGCTATTTTAATTTTTCTGGTGGGTATTTATGACGATTTGCTGGAGATATCTCCTCGTAAAAAAGTTAAAGGAGAGATGTTGGGGGTTTTGGTACTGATTGTGGGAGGAGGGTTTTATCTGACTAATCTGCATGGTTTTCTCAGCTTCTACGAGATCAGCCCGTGGGTGGGTATCCCATTGACTTTTGTGGGTTTGGTCGGATTAATCAATGCGATCAATCTGATCGATGGAATCGATGGTTTGTGTTCGGGAATGGCCATGATCGATTGTATTTTTTTCGGTATTTGGTTTTATTATTGTGACCATATCGAGTATGCTTTGATGTGCGGGGTGTTGACTGCTGCCCTTATCCCTTTCTTTTTGATTAATTTGTTCGGAAAGCGTTCCAAGATGTTTATGGGGGATTCCGGTGCTTTGATGGTTGGATTTTTGCTTGGAGTGATGGCGATTAGATTTTGTGAAACGGATATCAATCTGAAAGGTATTTGTGCGGTAGAAGCAGCGCCCGGAGTGGTGTTCAGCGTATTGGCTATTCCGGTGATAGATACGTTGCGGTTGTTCGCTTCCCGCTGGATGAGAGGAAAATCTCCTTTTGCGCCCGATAAACGGCATTTGCATCATAAATTATTGACCATATATAACGGTGTGCATAAAAAAGCTACCTTTACTATTTTAGGTTTGAACCTGTTATTTATGGCATTCGCATATATCGGAAGAGACTGGAGAAATGAAATATTGGTCGGCGGAGATATCGTTCTGTTCGCTGTTATGTTCTATATTGTCGACCGGTTGGCAAAGAGAAAGTTAGCTCAGAAAGCTGCGAAATAAACGATTGCAGAGAATCGGTATTCGCCCGGAGATGATTCCGGGTTTTTTAGTTTTTATTTATAAAAAACGAGATCATGAAAGGTATAATATTAGCCGGAGGGTCCGGAACACGTTTGTATCCTGTTACCAAGGGGGTTTCTAAACAGTTGTTGCCCATTTATGATAAGCCCATGATTTATTATCCGTTGTCTGTTTTGATGCTGGCCGGGATAAGAGAGATATTGGTGATTTCAACTCCTCAGGACTTGCCCGGTTTTCGTCGTCTTTTGGGAGAAGGAGAGGATTATGGAGTGAAGTTTACTTATGCGGAACAACCGAGTCCGGATGGGTTGGCTCAGGCTTTTATTATCGGCCGCGAATTTATCGGCAGTGATTCGGTTTGTCTGGTTTTGGGAGATAATATTTTTTATGGACAGAGCTTTTCACATATGTTGCAGGAAGCGGTGAGAAATGCCGAGGAGGAGAAGAAAGCCACGGTTTTCGGTTATTACGTCAATGATCCGCAACGATATGGGGTGGCGGAATTCGATGAGAAGGGAAATGTATTGAGTATAGAGGAAAAGCCTGTGCAGCCGAAATCGAATTATGCCGTAGTCGGATTGTATTTTTATCCGAATAAAGTAGTCGGGGTGGCTTCCGGAATAAAACCTTCGGCCAGAGGGGAACTGGAAATTACGACCGTCAATCAGACCTTTTTGCGAGACGAGGAATTGAAAGTACAGTTGTTGGGACGAGGTTTTGCGTGGCTGGATACCGGTACCCACGATTCTTTATCCGAAGCTTCGACCTTTGTAGAAGTGATCGAAAAAAGACAGGGCTTGAAAATTGCTTGTCCCGAAGAAATTGCCTATAAAAAAGGATGGATCGATGCCCGAAAATTGAGGGATTTGGCTGTTCCGATGGCAAAAAATCAGTATGGGCAATATTTATTGAAGTTACTTCGATAAATGCTGTTAGCAAGAATTAAAATAGTGGCTATGAAGGTGATTAAAACAAATATATCGGATGTCGTTATCCTGGAACCCCGGGTTTTCGGTGACGAGCGTGGCTATTTTTTCGAGAGTTTTTCCCAGCGTGAATTTAATGAGCAAGTGGCTGAGGTTACATTCGTCCAGGATAATGAGTCTAAATCGTCGTATGGGGTGGTAAGAGGTTTACACTACCAGTTGCCTCCTTACACTCAAGCGAAATTAGTCCGTGTGGTGGAAGGCGAAGTACTGGATGTTGTCGTGGATCTACGGAAAAATTCGGCTACTTTTGGAAAACATGTGGCCGTAGTCTTGTCTGGTGAAAATAAACGACAGTTTTTTATTCCTAAAGGATTTGCACATGGGTTCGCTGTGTTGAGTCCACAGGCGGTTTTTCAATATAAATGTGACAATTATTATGCTCCGCAGTATGAGAGTGGGATTCAGTTCGATGATCCGGCGCTGGGGATCGATTGGAAAATTCCTGAAGCAGAAATGATTCTCTCGGCAAAGGACAGAATGCATAAGAGATTGAGTGAGGCGTTTGTTTTTGAGGGGTAGGTTGGGGGAACGGAGAATGGAGAAATTGGGGGACTTTTAATAGTTGTAAAGGTTTCAGTGGTTGCGGGAGTGTGAGTCTCTGTTGTAGCCGCTGGTACTGGGAAATGTACATTTAATTTATAATTTATGGCGAATATATTGATTACAGGGGCTAACGGACAATTGGGTTCGGAGTTGAGAAAGATCGGTTTTTCCCCTTTGGATGAAGTGTTTTTTACAGATGTTGCCGAATTGGATATTACCGATTATACGGCGATCGAAAAGTTTATCCAGGTACATGAAGTGGATACGATTATCAACTGTGCGGCTTATACGGCTGTAGACCGGGCTGAAGACGAACCCGGGCCAGCTGCTGAAATCAATACCCAAGCCGTAGCAAATTTGGCAAAGGCGGCACAAAAGGAAGATTGTCTGCTGATTCATATCTCTACGGATTATGTATTCGACGGTACAGCAACGACACCTTATACAGAGAAAATAAAGACTTGTCCGGTCAGTGTGTACGGTAAGACCAAATTGGCCGGAGAAGAGGCGATCATCCGTTCCGGTTGTTTTTATATTATTATTCGTACCGCCTGGCTTTACTCCGCCTTCGGTCATAATTTTGTGAAAACCATTTTGCGCCTGGCAGAAGAGCGGCCGGAGATCAATGTGGTAAACGATCAGATCGGTACTCCTACTTATGCAGAAGATTTGGCCAAAGCGATTGTCAAAATTATGGCTAACGATGATCGGGTAGAACATGAAGGGATTTATCATTACAGTAATGCCGGAGTCTGTTCGTGGTATGATTTCGCAGTTGAAATCGTACGGCTGAGCGGTTTGAACTGCCGGGTAAATCCGGTGACTACAGCCGAATATCCGACTAAAACACATCGGCCTGCTTATTCGGTATTGGATAAAACTAAAATAAAGCATACCTTTGGAGTCGAAGTGCCGGAGTGGCAAGAGGCGCTGAGGAGGATGATGGGGGAAATAAGTGGGGAACAGAGAAAGGAAAAAATATAAAGTTATGAAAAATATTTTAATTACCGGAGGTGCCGGTTTTATCGGTTCACATTTAGTACGGTTGATGGTAAATAAATATCCGGCATATCGGATTATAAATCTGGATAAGTTGACTTATGCCGGGAATCTGGCTAATCTGAAAGATATTGAAAAGAAACCGAATTATGTGTTCGAGAAAGCCGATATTTGTGATTTTCCGGCCATACAGGCTATTTTTGAAAAGTATCAGGTCGATGGCGTTATTCATTTGGCTGCCGAAAGTCATGTAGATCGTTCGATCAAAGATCCGTTTTCTTTCGCTCAGACCAATGTGATGGGAACGTTGAGTATGTTGCAGGCTGCTAAATTAGCCTGGGAGGGCCATTTTGACGATAAGTTGTTTTACCATGTTTCGACCGACGAGGTGTACGGTGCTTTGCAACCCGGTAAGGAACTGTTTACCGAAAAGACCAAGTACGATCCGCATTCTCCTTATTCGGCTTCTAAAGCTTCGTCGGATCATTTTGTCCGGGCTTATCACGATACTTACGGTTTGCCGGTAAAGATCTCGAATTGTTCGAATAACTACGGTTCTTATCAGTTTCCCGAAAAATTGATTCCTTTGTTTATTAATAATATTCGTCATAATAAGCCGCTCCCGGTGTATGGAAAAGGAGAAAATGTCCGGGATTGGTTGTTTGTCGAAGATCATGCACGGGCTATCGATTTGATTTTTCATAAAGGGAAAGTCGGGGATACCTATAATATCGGCGGTTTTAACGAATGGAAGAATATCGATCTGATCAAAGTACTGATCAAGGTAACGGACCGTTTGCTGGGGCGTCCCGAAGGGGCTTCCGATCATTTGATCACTTATGTAACAGACCGGGCCGGGCACGATCTGCGCTATGCTATCGATTCAACAAAATTGAAAAATGAATTGGGCTGGGAACCTTCGCTACAATTTGAAGAAGGTATTGAAAAGACTGTGAAATGGTATTTGGAAAATCAGGAGTGGTTGGATAATGTGACGAGTGGAGATTATCAGAAATACTACGAGATGATGTACAAATAAGTCGAAGATGAAATAAAAAACGATTTCCCGGCCCGAACGACCGGGAATTTTTTTAGTGAATAAAAGCCGGGTGAATATTTTGACCCGGTAATTTCAAGGTGTCAAAGACCAGCGTAGATTCGGCAGAATCGGTTTTTAGCAGGTTGTATACTTCTTTGGCGCGTTTGATTTCTTTCATCAGGTCGTTTTCGTTCAGTGCGTGTGCTGCGTCGCGTTGCAGTTGGTATTTATAGGCTTCCATGAATGTGTTGAAGGAAATTTTGTCTACATCGACACTGGATTTAACGGCGGTAAATGCCAATACGGATTCTATTTTTTGAGTGATACCTACTACAGTAACCTTGCGGATCCAGGATTTGACATCTATACGTACCAGTGCCAGACCATCGACCATGATGAAGTAGTCCGAATGTTCGGCTTGTACTCCTTCACCCGATCCCATCAGCATATTGATACCGGCTCCGATCAGTGCTCCGACTCCGGAGATTACGTTTTCACTACCTCCGGTGACGAAGCTTTTTATTGCATTAGTCGCTTCTCCGACGATTTTGGTGGAATCGTCTTTACAATAGGCCCTCATTTCCGAGGTGTCGGCAATGATATGGGTAATCGGAATGGTAGGGTTTTCGATAGTCCCGGCTGTGCGGATATTGTCTGCAATCTGCGTCTTGAAGTGATCACATTTGCTGGTTGCCAGTTCGAAAAGCAGGTTCAGGTTCAGCATGATTTCTTCTTTCTTTTCAGGTGCCGGATCGGCTTTTTTAATGGAATTTCTTAAAAAAAGAAGGGGCTTATTTCCGGCGTATCGATTTTAAATTCATCCGTTGGATCAAGGCGGAGGGAAGCTATTGCAAGCTGTTTATGGATAATGCCCGGGAATTGTTGTTGTCGTTCAATCTCACGGAGATTACTTCCTATTTACCGGTTCAGGATTTTGTTCGGGTACATCGTTCTTATATCGTCAATATAAATAGCGTGGATTCGTTTATCGGTAATATGTTGTTTATCGGCAATTGCCGGATACCGATCAGTAAATCCCATAAAAATGAAGTGTTGGAGCGTTTGAATTTAATCGGGGAGGTCTGATTAAACTCTGGTTCCGTTTGTAAACAAAGAAATAAAAATCTATCTTTGCGGACGTTTGGTGGGGATGGGGAAAACATTGATTATCAGTAAAAATAAGATATAAACATGATTACAGTTTCAGATTTAGAGATTCAGTTTGGAAAGCGGACGTTGTTTCAGGACGTTAATTTGAAGTTTACGCCGGGGAATTGTTACGGTGTGATCGGGGCGAACGGAGCCGGGAAATCGACTTTTTTGAGAATTTTGAGCGGAGATTTAGAGCCGACCCGGGGGACTGTGATGTTCGGACCGGGAGAGCGTTTGTCTGTCTTGAAACAGGATCACTTTGCTTACGATGAGTGTACGGTATTGGACACCGTGTTACAGGGACATATGAAGCTGTGGGAGGTGATGCAGGAAAAAAATGCGATCTATCTGAAGGAAGATTTTTCGGATGAAGACGGTATCCGGGCTGCTGAGTTGGAAGAACAATTTGCAGGAATGGACGGTTGGAATGCCGAGAGCGATGCAGCCAATCTGTTAAGTGGATTGGGAATATCCGAAGATTTGCATTATTCTTTAATGAAGGATTTAAGTGGTAAGCAAAAAGTGAGGGTATTGCTGGCACAAGCCTTGTTCGGAAAACCGGATAACCTGCTTTTGGACGAACCGACCAATGATCTGGACCTCGAGACTGTCATGTGGCTGGAAAATTATCTGGCGAATTATGAAAATACGGTGTTGGTGGTTTCACATGACCGTCACTTTTTGGATTCTGTATGTACCCATTCGGTAGATATCGATTACGGTAAGATTACTCTTTTTGCCGGGAACTATAGTTTCTGGTATGAGTCCAGTCAGTTGGCTTTACGTCAGGCTCAGGCTAAGAATAAAAAGGCAGAAGAAAAGCGGAAAGAATTGCAGGAATTTATTTCCCGGTTTAGTGCGAACGTGGCCAAGTCCAAACAAACTACGAGTCGTAAAAAGATGCTGGAAAAGCTCAATATCGAAGAGATTATGCCTTCTACACGGAAATATCCCGGTATTATTTTTACTCCGGAACGGGAAGTGGGCAACAAGATTCTGGAAGTCCGGAATCTGAGCAAGAGTATAGATGGAAAATGCCTGTTCAAAGAGGTTGAGTTTGCGGTAGAGAAAGACGATAAGATCGTTTTCCTGTCCCGGGATCCGCGTGCCATGACCGCTTTGTTGGAAATTATTGCCGGTAATGAAAAACCGGATAGCGGTGACTATACGTGGGGTGTGACTATAACGACCGCTTATCTGCCTTTGGATAATTCGGCATTTTTCGATACCGAAATGCGTCTGATCGATTGGTTAGGGCAATATTCTGCCGATACGAGCGAGACTTTCCTGCGTGGTTTCCTGGGGAAGATGCTGTTTTCCGGGGAAGACATATACAAGAATGTGAAAGTGTTGTCGGGAGGAGAGAAAATGCGTTGTATGATCGCCCGGATGATGTTGAATAATGCGAATGTACTGCTGCTCGATTCTCCGGCTAATCATCTCGATTTGGAATCGATACAGGCTTTTAACAATACTTTGGTATCCTTCAAGGGAGTGGTTTTGATGAATTCGCATGACCATGAGTTTATCCAAACGGTTTGTAACCGGGTGATCGAACTGACTCCGAATGGGATTATCGACAAACGAATGGATTTTGACGATTATATCGTCAACGAAAATATCAAAGAACAATTGGATAAGATGTACCGGGAGTAACGTTTTTAGGTAATCTTATAAAATAAAAGGGTTATGGGAGATCTCCTGTAGCCCTTTTTTATAAGAGTTGGAAGAGTTGGAAGAGTTGTAAAAGTTAAAAGAGTTATAAGAGTTGTAAGAGTTATAAGGGGGGCAGAGGTTATGGGGAGGAGTATAGTTAAAAAGGGGGAAGTAGGAAATTGGTTTATTTTTTCGTGGATATTCTAATAATGTTGTATATTTGAAAAAATAAAACTATTCGTGCAAATTAAAGTATTAATATGAAAGTGAGAACTTATTTTTTTGGGTGTTTGTTGAGTGTGCTGATGTGGCAGTGTGCTCCGAAAGAGAATGAATATGTAGTTATTGCCGGTAAGGGTGTTGCTGAGGATACGGCTTGGATGAAAGTGGCGGAGGCCTTACAGAATAAGCATCGGGCGGCTTTGTTGTCCTATCGGGAAGATCCGGCGGAATTATTGCCCCAATTACAACAGATACATCCCAGATATGTGGCTATTGTAGAAAAACCGGAGACTCTGGGGAGGGATTATGTAATGGAAATGCATCGGTTGAGCCGGAAAGTAGATAACGATATCTACGCTGATTTTTTATGGGGAATTATCACCGGATATGATGCTGCCGGGGCGATGAAAATGGTAAATAATTCAACGGAACCTTTGATTATCAAGGATGCTGTCGCTTCGATTTGGGAGTTACATTCGGCCAAATGGTTCGATCGGTATGGTTGGGTGGACGATCATACGCAGGGAATGTGGGGAGAAAAAAAATCTGCACAGGATACGGTAGTGACCTATCAGTTACCTCAGGTACCGACGAAGATGTTAAGTCGTAACCGGAAAGGCGGGTTCGATACGGTAATGATGCCGAGGGTAAATCCGGTGGATGAAATGCAGACTTTCTATAATTTATATGCTACTTATAATCCTGATTTGGTCGTGACAGCTGCACATGCTACCGAGCGAAATCTGGAGATGCCTTTTTCTTTGGGAAATATCAAAGCGAAAGACGGACAGTTGTATATGGATTTTCCGAATGATCCGCAAAATATGAAGGAAAGCGGAAAAAGAAAAGTATATTTTGCCGTTGGGAATTGCCTGATCGGTAATGTCAATAATACCAAAGAGAGTATGGCGATCGCCTGGATGAACAGTGGTAATGCGGCGACGATGATCGGATATGTCGTGACTACCTGGCATGGTCGTAACGGTTGGGGAGGATTGAAGTATTGGCTGACCAATCCGGGACGTTATTCCCTGGCAGAGGCTATATATATGAATCAGCAGGATTTAATGTATCAACTGAATGAATGGGATCCTAAATTAGTTACTTTGGCCTATCCTTATACGGAAGAGGAATTCCAGGAAGCTCCCCGTTTAATTCAGGAGACGATCGGAGTAGAACCTACACATGATCAGATCGGTTTTGTGCATGACCGGGATGTTTTGGCTTATTACGGAGATCCTAAATGGAATGTGCGGTTACAGGAAATAGCCGAAGAGAACGATTATACAGTGAATACTTCTGTACAGGGGAACAAGTGTACTGTGACGATACAAACCAAGGAAAATTTCAGTTTGGAGAGAATGAAAGGAGACCGGTTCAAACAAGAACATGTACTCGATCTGCCATTCAGTTATTTCTTTCCTCAGCGTCTGAATAATCCGCGTCTGTCTGCCGGTCAGGATTGGAAAGCTGCTGTAGATGAGAATTTTCTGTTGATTTACAATGCAGATTTCAAACCGGGTCAAACTTATACGGTAGAATTGGATATAAACTGAAATAATCGCTAACATGCTGAAATATTGGTTAGGAATCGTCGGGTTGTTTGTTTGGGGGGGATGCAGTACGGGCTTTACCCCTCAGGAGGTGAAGGTGATAAAGGAAGGCGGGGGGATAATGCGGGTATGGAAGACCGATAACCGGGAAGATTCTTTATTTTTACGTCAGCAGGCCATAGAATTGACTCCCGGGGAGATCCGGACGGAACTTTTTCAGGTATTGAAGCAACGGATGCTGGCGACAGTAAACGATTCGGCGGACCCGGGTGTCGGTATTGCTGCTCCCCAGGTGGGAATAAGCCGGCGATTGATCGCTGTACAGCGGTACGATAAACCGGGAGCTCCTTTTGAGTTTTACATCAACCCGGGTATTGTGGCGGCTTCTGAAGAGCAGTCTTTGGGAAAAGAGGGGTGTCTGTCTGTTCCGGATGTCGTTGGCGAGGTATGGCGTTCGAATGAAATCGTGGTTCGTTATATCCCTGAACTGACCTCGATTAAACGGATGTTGAGTCGTGAAAAAACGGATTCAACTTTTAAATTCGAGGTGAAGGTGGAGTATCGGAATACGTGGGAACCGGTATGCGATACTATCCGGGGATTTACGGCTGTGATCTTTCAGCATGAAATCGATCATTTGAACGGCATCCTTTTTACAGATAAAATGATAAAAGAATAAATTTATCAGGACAATGAATTTTAGTTTATAAAGTTTAATGGCTAGTTTTATAAACTGAATTGAATAAGCTATGAGAACCTTTGTCGAAAAAATACTTAATGCGCCTGCCGGAAGTATAGTTATACGGCGGCCGGATATCGTGATGAGTCATGATAATTCTGCCCGTATCCGGAAAATTTTTGAAGAAATGGGTGGGGAAAAGCTGAAAGATGCCGGAAAGTTGCTGGTTGTACTGGATCGTAAAATGACCGGGACAACCGATGAATTGATCCGGGATTATAATTCGATCCATCGTTTTATGGACGAACAGAAAGTAGAGCATTTCTTCGATTGTGACAAAGGGATCTGTCATGAAATATTGGCCGGGCAGCTGAAACCGGGAGGATTGATTGTAGGAAACGACAGCCATACCTGTACGGCAGGCGCTTTCAATTGTATGGCTGTGGGGTTGAATAAGACGGAAACGGCGGTACTTTGGAAAGAAGGCGAAATGTGGTTCAGGGTACCTGAAACGATTAAGATTAGTTTGAAAAATCGTTTGCCGGAGGGAGTATATGCCAAGGATTTGGCTTTGTGGATAATGGGGATGCTCCGGGAAGAGAATGTCGCCTATAAATCGTTGGAGTTTCATGGAGAGGGGGTGCCTGCCTTGTCTATCGCCGACCGGATGACCCTGGCTAATGTTACTGCTGAGATGGGGTTGAAGAGCGCAGCTTTCCCGCCCGACGATAAGTTGGCGGATTATTTCGGTGATTATGCCGTACAGGGTGTTTGGGCGGATCGGGATGCTATGTATTACAAGGAATTCGAGGTCGATTTGGCGCAGGTGATCCCGTTGGTGATGGAAGTCGGAGAAATAAACGAGATAAAAGCACCTGGAGAATGGGGTAGGCTGGAAATTCAGCAGGGATTGATCGGAGCTTGTGCCAGTGGGCGGTTGGAAGATTTAAGAGTGGTTGCCCGGATTTTGGATGGGAAAAAGATTGCTTCGGGGTTCCAGCTTTCTATTGTCCCGGCTTCCCGGGAGATTTATTTGCAGGCCATTCAGGAGGGGATTATCGATCGGTTAGTGAAGTCAGGAGCCTCTATATTAGGGTCCAGTTGTGGTCCTTGCTTGGGTAGCAGCCATATGATAATGGCGGATACCCGTCGTTTTATTACTACAGTAAACAGCAATTCGATGCGAAGGCTGTCGGCTATCGGTGTAGAGAAATACGTAGCGTCCCCGGCGACTGTGGCGATGACTGCTTTGACCGGAGTTTTGACAGTAGAAGTTGAACGGACCGATGCAAAATATCCTTATTGGGAAATGCCTAAAGTGTGGGTAACTGTGAATGAGTTCGAGCGTCGTTATCATAATCGGGTTTGGAATTATGGGGATTTGAACAGCATCGCCTGTGAACAATTGTTCGATGAAGCATGCACTTACCGGATTGCACCGGATAATTTTAAAGCGATACAACCTTATTTGTTGGCAGGTTTGGATGCCTCTTTTGCAAAAAACGTCCAGGTGGGCGATTTGATGCTCGGAGGAGAAAATTTCGGCTGTGGAAAGTTATTACAACATGCAGTTGTCGGTTTAAGGGAGGCCGGTATCAAAGCGATTATCGTGAAATCGGTGGATCGCCGTTTTTTTAGAATGGCTGCCAATAATGGATTATGGATTATTGTTGCACCTGCCTTAGTGGAGAAATACCGGAGCGGTGACCAGATAGAAATAGATGTCGAAGATGAACGGATTTTTCTGAATCGGGAAGAATTTAAATTACCTTTTATCGATGCCGCTTTTACCGAAATGATCCGGAACGGAGGTATCTATTAAGTAACATTCTCCCAATTTATGATACAACTATTTAGCTACTTGTTCGTCCCCAAAGATGGACATCTTTGTCTGACCTTACTCCTTCTATAAGACTTTTCTTAAAATTAAGCATTTAGACGTAAAGTATTATCGCAAAAAATAACTTTCTTCGCATTCCAAAATTTTAAAATTTAATTAAAATATATATGAAAAAATGGTTTGAACAATTTAAGACAGAAGATTGGGTGGTTGTGGCTGTCAGTATTCTTTTACTGGCTTTTGCCATCATTACTCCCAATTATCTTCCCCGTATTCCCAAACATCTGGCCGATACGGAATCCTGGGGAAATGCAATATTTCTTTTCGTTATTGTATTAGTCATACTTTATATCGGCTGGCTTTTACTCGGCAGACCCTTAAAAGGTTTATTCCTTTCCCTGATCGCTGTATTTTCTGTCTCTTTATTGGCACAGATTACGGCAGCCCTGCCTCAAGTAAGCTATTATGGATTCGAATCTGTCTTTTTCTCTGTTATCTTCGGTTTGATTATTCGCAATGTTTTTCGCGTACCTGCCTGGATGAAACCTGCTATTCAAAGTGAGTTTTTCATTAAAATCGGGGTGGTTTGTTTAGGAGCGACTATTCTTTTCAGTGATGTCATGAAATCCGGTGCAGTAGGTCTTGTACAGGCTGTCCTGGTTGTGAGTATCGTATGGTTTTTCGCCTATTTTATCTCCCGGCGGTTGGGAGTTGACCAGCGTTCTGCCATGATCCTGTCCAGTGGGGTCTCTATTTGCGGAGTTTCTGCTTGTATTACAGCTGCACGTGTTGCAGGAGGCGATGACAAAAAATTATCTTATATTGTTTCTTTGGTGTTAATCATTGTCGTTCCTATGATCTATATGATGCCCTGGCTGGCCCATCTGCTCCTTCCTGTCCTATTCGACGACCCTCAGGTAATACAGGAAGTGGCCGGTGCCTGGATCGGCGGAACCATCGATACGACAAGTGGTGTTGCCGCTTCCAGTGCTATCGTCAGCGAATTATCGAACCAGCATGCTGTTATTATCAAAGGAGCCCAGAATGTTTTAATCGGTTTTGTAGCTTTTTTTATAGCCTTATACCTTTCTACCCGGGGAGAGAAAGGTAGTAATTCTCCTTCTCTGGGGATTGTCTGGGAAAAATTCCCGAAGTTTATTATCGGTTTTGTTGCAGCTTCACTCGTATTCAGTATCTTTCAGGCAAATGACCTTTTCCTGGTAAATGAAAAAGGGAAACTCATCGAACCGGGAATCGCTAAAATGTTCAGTACTGTTTTTTTCAGTTTGGCATTTGTCTGTGTAGGACTGGAAACCCAGATAAAAGATATTGTCTCCCGTGAAAACCGCAATGTCATGTGGTCTTTTCTTACTGCACAGACTTTTAATATTCTGGTTACTTTTATTATTGCCTGCCTGTTGTTCGGCATCGTTAAACCGATGCTGGGATAAATTAAGCTGAGAGATGAGATAATTCACTGGAAATGTCTCATCTCTTAGCATATACTCATCCGGTTCTCGCCCAATCAGACCTGGGTTTATTTCGTTAGTAATTCGTCTTCGGTGATCGGAATTGGCGACCCGGTCGCTTCTGTCGGTCGTCTAACTTTTTCTATCACTGACCGGCGGAACTCCTCGCAAGCTCGTCAGACACC